>DASSKX010000485.1:0-2412 GCA_035689925.1 Acidobacteriaceae bacterium | reverse complement strand
AGGGACCACCCTGATGGTGTTTGGTGATCTCCTCTGCCTCGCCGACGGCCGCATACGCCTTTGCCGCGACGCCGTATAAATGCGCCGAAGTAGCCCCTTCGCGTGTCGCATGCAACAGCGCCGCGTTAATGCGTGCAGACTTTTCGAAATTCGCTGCCAGTTCCGGCGACATGGTGCCGAAGTGAATGAACCGCGTAATCGAAATCACCATGCCCCATTTGCGCGCGCACAGGTTCAGCATGCCGTAATTCTTCAGCACGCCCGCACGCGGCACCGCATGCTTGTAGCGGAAGATGCGCTCATCGGTCGCCATCAGCAGCACCGACGGCGTAATGTGCTGCGCCAGCAGGTCCGCCGAGATGCGCGCCGCCATGTCGTCTTCGCTCACGCCAGGCTTCAACCCCTTCAGCACCCGCGTCGTCGCCTCGGCCACAGCTTTGCCCACCGCGCGAAAACGCTCCACCTCAGGATCGAGCAGCGGCACGCGCACCCCAGTCAAATCCACAGGGTGGAACCCAGCCTGCCCCGCATCCGACGCGATGGTCCCGCCTCCCAGTTTGCGCGCCACATCCCCCCCAGCGTTCTCCGTCCACGGATAAATCGCCGGCTCCACGTCCAGTCCGGCGAATTCCTCATCCGCCAGCCGCGCCGCTTCATTGTTGGAGGTGATGCAGAACCGCTTGCCTTCTTTCGTCACCAGCAACGAGCCAACCGCCGTCTCTTTCCCCAGCGGCACCCGCGCTTCCACGCGTCCGGCTGTCGCCCACGCGAGGTTTTCATGACGGCTCATCAGTACCGCTGACCACCCGCGCTCCTTCATCAGCGCCTGCAGTCGTTCCTGTTTCGTTTCGATCTCGTGGCGAATCGCGTCGGTCACGGCAGCCCTTCCTCTCAGGTGAATCGCTTTATTTCGGCGTCATCCTGCAATCTATCGGGCCAGTCCGCTTCAGGCAAGTGAAGGCGTCCCTGCAGCAGGGATTTCGGCGGTCGCCACAACCGCTTTTGGAACGAGGCACAGTCGCGCCGACAGCAGCACCAGCGTAATCCACAGCAGGTCCGCGCCCAACAAGTGCGTCATCTGCATCCATGTCGGCGCCAGCATCGCCACGTCTGCCACGCCCAGCAGGTACTGCAACGCCAGCAGCAGGATCACCCCGAGTGCCAACGGCCGCGCCTGAGCCCCATCTGACCTGCGAAGCGCGCTCACAACCAGCCAGCAGATAAACGCCCCCGCCACAAAGCTGATCGCCGGATGCACCCAGCGGATCCGCAGCAGCCACGAACTGCCGGGCGAAAAATCCTGCGCAATCGCGGTCATCAGATTGTGCGCCGGATAGAGCGTATCCCCCAGTGCCGCCAGCGACCCGGTCACGCCCACGATCAGGGTCGCCGCAAGTCCTGTCAGTGCCAGTCCGGGAGCCCGCAAGCCCACGCTGCCTCGCAGCGTCCCGGCCGTCCGGCCCAGAAAATGCGCCGTCAGCGCGAGCGCCCCCAGCAGCAGCAGCGTATTCGTCAGATGCAGTCCCAGGTAGACTGCGCGTGCCGGCGACATATCCCGCGCTGTGTGCCCCAGCAGTACGAGCAGTGCGCCCAGCAGAGCCTCGTTCAACGTCAGGATCAGTACGGCCGTCGCGCCAGCCCTCGCCAGGTGACGCCGAGGCATCGCCCACAAGGTCCAGCCGAAAAGCGCCAGCACGCATACCAGATCCACGCCGCTGGTTGCCCGGTGCGCCAGCTCAATCATCGTCGCCACTGCCGGATGATGCAGCACCAGCGTGCCATTGCACAGCGGCCAGTGCTCTCCGCATCCTGCGCCCGATCCTGTGGCGCGCACCGCTGCCCCCCATACAATGACAGCCACGTTATAGGCCAGTACGGCCCAGGCGAAACGCCTCAGCCCCTTGGGAGCCCGGACATTGGTGCGCGGAACCGCGGCAGAAATGCTCACAACATCTCCGATTTTAGTCTGCCCAGGCGCAACTCCGCCCCCCAACGGCTCATCCTCCCTATCTATGAAATGGAATCGGAAGTTCCTTACGGCTCTGCTAACCGGCGCACTCGCTGCTACTCCTGCCTTCGCGGTCACCGGCCAAACCGCCGGCCAGGATATGAGAAATGCCGGCCACGAAACGAAGAATGCGGCCAAAGACGCGGGCAATGGCGCAGCAACGGGCACCCGGCATGCCTACCACAAGACCAAGCGCGGAACGAAACATGCGTACAACAGCACGAAATACCACACGAAGCGTGCGGGCCACCGGACCAGAAATGCGGTCCAGGGAGCCCAGGACGGCGCTCAAAACCCGCAGTAGCCGCTGAACCGGCCACGCGCTGCCCCCCTGTCTAGCGAATCACCTTCAGCGCCGCCCGGAACAGCGTATCGAACTCTTCGCCCGCGGCCTGATCCTTCGC
>DASSKX010000484.1:0-3146 GCA_035689925.1 Acidobacteriaceae bacterium | reverse complement strand
CGGCAAGAAACTCACGACGATTAAGCATCAAGAACCCTCATTGATTTGATTCGGATGAACATATCTTTCAGGAACAAAAGAACGACGCGCGATCAACTCTTTCCCATCTGCTTCACTTCACCGACCCGATATCCATGCGGCTTTGCGCCGGTCGATCGAGCTTCGATGCGACCTGAGGCGCTCTGGCGCAATTCAAAACCAGATGAGCCCTCGAGCCTCCAGGGCATCGATCCATCGCCGAAGACGGCTACCGTGAGCCCGCGAGTAGACTCAGCGTCGGTCGTCATGCCAACTCCACCGAGAGGCACGATCGAGCCTGCTTTCACGAACACGGGAATGTTCTCCTGCTCGCTTGAGACCGTGTATGCGCGGCCGCCCTCGTATGGCTTGCCGCTCCAGAAATCGTGCCAGGCGCCGGCGGGCAACACGACTTTCCGCGAAGCTTCACCCGCAAACAATGGAGCTACGAGCATGCGGTCGCCCACCATATACTGGTCGTCCACCGTATGAAGTTTCTGATCGTTGGGGAAGTCGAGAGCGAGTGCACGAAACGGCGGAGTGCCATCCAGCGCGTATTTCGCAAATGCTCCGCGCAGATAGGGCACCAGCTTCATCCGCCACTCGATCAGGTCGCGGCAACGACGCTCGAGTTCCTGCCAGCCCTCGGCAAGTTCTCCCGCATTGTTCTTCTTCTGATCGATCTGCTTCCAGGGCGGGTTCTTGATGTACCACGCATTCACCATGGCCAGCGGCGAGAACACGGCGGTTTGCAGGCGGCGAATCAGATCTTCTGAACTGGTCGCGTCGCGAACCTCCGGGCACCAGAGAAGACCGCTGAAGCCGGAGTTGACGAGAGCACGGACGAAATCCCTGTGTCCGTACAGATCGCTATACAGCACGAAGGGGTACGGGGCAGCGAGAGCGCCGCTGGAGCGCACCAGGCTGTAGGTCTGCTTGCCGCGCGATTCGAATTGATCCAGAATTGCATCCTGGTATCGAAGACCGAAGACAGAATGCATCTGCTCGCCGTCGACGCCGGAGGGAAAACTGGAAAACTCCGGGAACGACCAGCCCTTGGTGAAATCGGAGTTGTCGCATTCGTCCAGCTTGAATCCGGAAACGCCGAGATCGACGAAGTTCTTGCCGTGGTACTCGCCGAAGATCTCGCGTGCAGGCTTGCCCGCGAAATCGGGAACCAGTCCGCCCCAGACGCCATAGTCTCCTGAATGCGGATGCAGCGGATCAAAGAGCGGCGATGAGAGATGTGTAAATGCGTGCTCCCACAGATTGACGCGGTAGCCGAGAGCCGTCGCATCTTTGATGAATCCTGCCGGATCTGGAAACCGTCCCTTATCCCAGACAAACGAACAGGAGTAGGCGTGCGATTGCCAGCCGGGCTCGAGACCGAGGACATCGCAGGGGATCTTGCTGTCGCGCAGATCGCGCGCAATCGCGAGAGCCTCGCTCGAGTTGGCAGTGCCGACGGCGCGATACCAGAAGCCAAGTCCCCACTCCGGCGGCTCAACACCTCCTCCAGAAAACAGGTTGTAGCGGCGCACCGCGTCAAGCATTGCGGGGCCGGCAAACAGATATACGTCTACGCCGCTGGCGCGCGGGATATCCACGAGCATGTGGCTCGGCTCGCCGGCCTGCACATTGCGGGTAGAGCCGGGCGTTTGGACATTCGCGGATTTCGGAGTCGACGCACTGTGGGAAGGCTTGCGCCGCGCATCACCGCAGTAGAAGCTCGCGTAGCGGCACGTATCGACGAGGACTCCGTACCCCTTCGTGCTGACGTAGAACGGAGCCGGCGCGTGGGAGTCGCCGGAATCAACCTTTGGGTCCGCGTTCACGCGAACCGTTTTTTTCTTGCCTCGCTGCGCAAAGGAAAGCATCTGCAATCCGAAGCCAAAGATCTCTTCGTGTTCATCGAGCGGCAGAGTGATCAGGCACCCGCGCGAATCCACCTTGCCTGAGATCGACGCGAACGGAGCCTCGGTCAGGGCTGGCAGTTGCTGTATGGCTTTCGCATCCGGCGCGATGGTTCGCCCTGAAACAGGCGTGTAGTTTTCCGGATTGCCGATCGTCGCCTTCCAGATTCCGGGATGAACGGGAGAGAAGGAGATGGAGCGCTCTGCGATTGCTTCGTCAGCTCCCGTAAGCGGGCCGGCTGGATCAGCTCCCAGCTTTGCGCTGGCAGATCCGGCAAGTGCGACCACCGAGCCTTTGAGCAAGCTCCTGCGATTAACCATCTTCACCTCACTAATCTAAATCTGATGCCTGCTGGCCACCGACATCACAGGCCTTGCGCGATGCATAGTGCAGCGACATCGCCGATCCGTTCACCGAGTTGTGCCGGAACAACCTGGCAGACAGCGGTGCTCTGAGCCAGAGCCTCACGGCGCATCACCTCCAGCGCAGGGTCGAACAGCATGCTTCCGAGACGCGGCGCCATGCCGCCGATCGCTATCCGTTCGGGGTTAAAGAGGTCCACCAGCACAGCCAGAGCGCGGCCGAGTTTTTCTCCGGTGATGCTCACGATCCGCCGTGCAACCTGGTCTCCGCTCAGCGCGGCCTGCCCGATGTCTTTCGAGGTGATGGCGCGGTTTGCGGCGATCTCCGTCAGCATGCTGGTTTCTCCGGCGCGGACAGCGGAGTTCAGAAACTCGGCTCCGTGCTGGGCCATTCCACCGCCGCTCACCCAGCCCTCTACAGAACCAGCTTTGCCGTATCCCACCGGTCCAGCGTCTGTGAGACGGACGTGGCCGATCTCGCCGGCCATATCGCTGGCGCCGCGGTAGAGCTTTCCATTCAGGACCAGGCCGGCGCCGAATCCAGTGCCCATGGTCAGAAAGATCAGGTCGCTCGATCCCACACCCGCACCGTAGCGATGCTCCGCGATCGCACCTGCGTTCGCGTCATTCTCTACGGCGCAAGGCACGCCGAATCTTTGTTCGAGGATGTCCTTCACCGGAATATCGTCCCATGTGGCCAAATTTGGAGGCGCCTGGATGACGCCTCTCACGCGATCCAAAGGCCCTCCGCAACTGACGCCGATACGAAAGTCATCCGGTCGGCCAAGGCGGCTCAGTCCGGTATCAATCAACTGCCCGATCTTTTCGAGAGCGTGACCGGGCCCCTGATCA
>DASSKX010000483.1:0-3718 GCA_035689925.1 Acidobacteriaceae bacterium | reverse complement strand
GTCCGGCTCCTGCTCGGAGTAAATGAACTTGATCGCCTTCTCCACGCGACGGTCTTTGCGCGTATAGCCGTAGGTCGCCAGCGCCTCCAGGATGCGCCCTGTGATGTCCACTGTCGGCGGGTCCAGCATCGCGTTATGGTCGGCGAACGGGATGTGCTGGAAGATCATCTTCGTGTTGTCTTTGTCGAAGCTGCCCCAGCCGCCGTTCTTGCACTGCATCGAGAAGATCCACTCGATCGCGCGCTGGCAGACGTCGTACTGATAGCGCTCCCGGGGATTGTCCACCTTATTTAGTGCGAGAAGAACCTGCGCCGTGTCATCGACATCCGGGTAAAACTCATTGTTAAACTCGAAGTACCAGCCACCCGGCGCGGCCTTGCGATTCTTCACCGCCCAGTCGCCCTTGTGGCGGACTTCCTTCGAAAGCATCCAGTCGGCCGCCTTCAGCAGCCGCGGATCGTTCCGCTCCATACCCGCCTCGCCCAGCGCATACACAGCCTGGGCCGTATCCCACACCGGGGACATGCACGGCAGCATTCGGAAGGTTGGCTCTGGATAATCCGGTGAGCCGTTCGGGCAGTCGATGCCCAGCTTTTCGAACTCGTCCATCGCGCGGATCACCTGCGGATCGTCGAGCGAATAGCCGAGGCAGCGCAGAGCAATGATCGAGTTCAGGATGGCGGGATAAATCGCGCCAAGGCCGTCGGACATCTCCAGCCGCTCGAGCATCCACTTCTCCGCCACCTTGAGCGCGATCGAGCGCAACGGCCGGATGTGAATGCGCTCGAACCAGTGGACCATGCGGTCGCAAAAGATGAAGAAGTTGCGCCAGCTGAACAAGCTGGAGTTATCCCACTGAAGCTTGAGATCCGCATGCGTGCGGCCGCCGACGAACAACTCATCGATGCCGTGCTCGGGCGGGATCTTCTTGAAGGGCTTCTTCGCGTAGGCGATCGACAGCGGTACGAGGATGGCGCGCGACCACGACGAGATCTCGTAGATGTTGAACCAGAACCACGTGGGAAAGAGCACGATCTCCGGCGGAATGGCCGGCACGGAGTTGTATTCGTACTGCCCCAGCGCGCAGAGGTAAATCTTCGTGAACGTGTTGCACGCGGTGACGCCGCCGTGCGAGAGCACCCAGTCGCGGGTCTGCACAAGCATCGGCTCGTGGGCGCTCATGCCCATGAGCTTGCAGGCGAAATAGCACTTCACCGTCAGGCTGATGTTGCCTGGGCCTCCGGGATATAGCGACCAGCTCCCGTCGTCTTTGCGGAAGCGCAAAATTTCGGTCAGCGCCCGCCGCATCTTCGCCTCGTCCCCCGTTCCGAGCAGGACGTGCATGAAGATGTAGTCGGCCTCGAGCATCGAGTCGGCTTCGAGTTCCCCGTTCCAGTAGCCGTCGGCCAGCTGGCGGGAGAGCACGCCTTCGCGCGCCCGCCGAATCGCCTGCTCCACGGCATCCAGCGCCGCATCGAGGCGTCCATATTTCAGATGGGCAGTCGTGGAAGCTTCAGCGGGGGCAGGTCTTTCAGTGGATTCAGGTGGCCTCAGGGGCCGTCCGGTCTCAGCTGATGTGCTCATGCGTTCGAAAAGAGTCCCTGTCTATCCGATGCCCGGATTACCTCTCCGGTGCGGTTGTTTAGACATTAGCGGTGGACGATCCCGGTGCAGAATGAATCGCCTGCACGATCTCCGGAGGCAACCCGAATCGCACGTTCTCGGGCATTACCTCGACTTCTTCGACGGTGCCGAACCCGTTCTTCTTCAAATAGCTGATAACGCCTTCCACAAGAATTTCGGGAGCCGATGCGCCGGCCGTGACGGCAACACTGTTGACGCCCTGCAGCCACTCCGAATGAATGGCTTCGGCGTTGTCGATCAAATAGCCGCGTGTGCCGAGGTTGCGCGAAACCTCAACGAGACGGTTCGAGTTGGAGCTGTTGTTCGAGCCAACGACCAGCACCAGATCCGCGCTGTGCGCCACGTTCTTGACAGCCACCTGGCGGTTCTCGGTCGCGTAGCAGATGTCCTGCGAATGCGGGCCGACAATCTTCGGGAACTTCTGCTTCAGCGCCTGGATGATGTCGCGAGACTCGTCCAGCGAGAGCGTCGTCTGCGTCAGATAGGCGACGTGCTCCGGATCGGGCACTTCAAGGTTCTGCACCTCAGCAACGCTCGAGACGACCTGCGTTACATCGGGTGCTTCGCCCAGCGTGCCTTCAATCTCGTCGTGATCGCGATGCCCGATCAGTACCAGCGAGTATCCCTGGCGGGCAAACTTCACCGCCTCGACGTGGACCTTGGTGACCAGAGGACAGGTAGCGTCGATCACCTTCAGGTGGCGCTCCTTCGACTGCTCGCGCACCGCCGGGGAGACGCCGTGCGCCGAATAGATGACGCGTGCGCCCTCCGGCACCTGGTGGATGTCGTCCACGAAAATGGCGCCCTTCTCCGCTAGTTCATTCACGACGAAGCGATTGTGGACAATTTCCTTGCGGACATAAATGGGGGCGCCGAAGGTTTCCAGCGCGATCCGCACAATGTCGATCGCCCGCACGACACCCGCGCAGAATCCACGGGGTTTGAGGAGCAGCACACGTTTTTCGGAGGAGCTGCCGCTGGGGTTCTGAACGTCGGCGGGGCTGTCAATTGTGATGGCGGTCACGTTTATCAGTATACCGTGATCAGGAAAGTACCCCGTAAGTCGTTTGATTCCTGCTGACAGCGGCGTACTCTGGCGGCATGATCCGGACCGTCTCTGCCGTGGCCCTTGGCTTGGCCTTTTGCCTTGTGCCGCATGCTCTCTCACAAGCCCGCGCCGCCGAGAACCCGATGGTTGTCGTGCACGGGCCTACGGTAGTGGCCTGTTTTGTACCTGTCAGCGACGCGGAGATGGAGAAGTATCCGAACCTGAACGAATCGCTGGCGGATTTTCAGCTCTATACCGCTCAGGCTCGCAAGCCTCTGCGGGAACGCGGCATTGCTTTCAGCGTTCTCTCGGCGCACAGGTTCCGCATGCAGGTTCGCGGCAACGTAGTCAATTATCTGGTCGGAGGCGTGGCGTACTACTTCATTGCTCCGGGGAAGCGAGTGCACGTCCACACCGGAGTCATGACCGACACCGAGCTGGTTGAGGCTGCCGATCAATACTTCGGTTCAGGGACGCACTGAGCGCAGGACATCACGCCTGAACCTGCACGATGTGCAGCCCGCAGCGCCGGAGGAGATCCGTGAATCGCCGGTCGCGCCGGAAGCCATCCCATTTGGGATCGTTCGGCAGCAGCGCCAGATGCACATCGTGCACATCCAGTGCAGTCTCCAGCCACCGCAGCGCCGCATCGCGCTCTCCCATTCCGGCATACACCAGAGCGGACGCATACGGAGGGGTGTAGCGTTCGTGCGCCAGCCCTTCAAGTGTGGTCAGGACAGAGAGCGCCTCGTCGCGCCGTCCCATTTTGCCCAGGATGTAGCCGCGCAGAGAGAGAAGCTTGCTGTTGTATCCGCCGAATCCTGCCGATCTCGCCAGGGCGTCGAGCGCCAGATCGTAATCGCCGAGTTGCTCGCGAGCCTGTGCGATCACGTAGTGGCCCACCCAGAAATCGGAAGCAATGATGGTGGACTGCCGCGCATATTCGATCGCGGCTGCGAAGTCCCGCAGCACGAACGCGACCTGCCCGGAGAGCGCATGGTGCATCGCCTGCAGCGGATCGAGCGC
>DASSKX010000482.1:0-5889 GCA_035689925.1 Acidobacteriaceae bacterium | reverse complement strand
CCAACACTGGTGGCGACGAAGAGCCCGAGAACGACGGCCCAGATGGCGATGGCGGACGGGAATCCCACGACGGCGGTGACATTTTTGGCGATGGTGACGCCGAGCGCCACGCCCACCATTCCGCCGAGCAAAGCCATCGTGGCGGACTCGATCAGGAACTGCAGCAGGACATCCCGGCGTTTCGCACCGAGCGCCTTGCGGATGCCGATTTCGCGAGTCCGCTCGGTGACCGAGACCAGCATGATGTTCATGATGACTACGCCGCCGACGACCAGCGAAATCGCGGCGATGCCGATGATGACCATGGCGAACATGCCGGTGATCTGGTTAAAGAGGCTGATGAAGGTCTCGTTGGTGAGGATGGCGAAGTCGTCCTCCGCGCCGGGGGCATCGTGGCGGCGGGCGCGCATGAGGGCGCGAACCTCGTCGATGAGGTTATCGAGAGCACCGGGCGCCATGCCGGCCTTCGCGGAGATGCTGAGGCTCTGGTGCTCGCCGTGCGTGTGCAGATACGTGCTCAGCGGCATGTTGACGAAGTTGTCCTGGCTCTGGCCGAAGACGCTCCCCTTACGTTCGCCGACTCCGACCACGGTGTAGACCTCACCGTCAACGCGCAGTTCCTGGCCGATGGGGTCGCGATTGGGCAGCAGGTTATCGACAATGTCGTAGCCGATGACGATGCTGTGAGTCCCCATCTGGTCGTCCATGGGAGTCAGGGCGCGGCCGAGGGCAATATTCTCATCGTTGATCTCGAACATGCTGGAGGTCCAGCCGGAGATCTGGGTGTTGGTCGTGGACTGCTTTCCATTAACGACTTTGCCGGATGAGCCGAGCGAGGCGCCAAGACTCTGGCAACGCGTACAGGAGTTCTGAAGATACAGGAAGTCGTCGTAGACGATGTTCTTCCGTTTGTTCTGCTTCAGGAAATCTTCACCGCTGAAGATGACCGGGTTGATGCGCTGGACGGTCAGGGTATCGGAGCCGTGGTTGGCGATCTTGCGGATCACAAACATCTTGGCTCCGTTGGAGAGAGTGATGACGGCGATAACCGAAGCGACGCCGATAATGACGCCGATCATGGTCAGGATGGTGCGCATCTTGTTCGCCCAAAGCGACTGGAGCGCTACCTTGATCGCCTCACGGAATTGCATGGATAGAGATTTCCCCTCGTGCCCGGCACACGCGCGATTCGGGTTCGATTGTCAGGCCGTTACTCGTTCCAGTCTACGCAATTCCGGGCCGCGGGGTTCCATTTTTCGCGCCTTCAGATGACTGCGGAGACGTATTGCTCGCGATACCAGGCGACGGTGCGGCGGAGGCCCTCCTCGAAGGAAACCGCGGGCTCATAGCCGAAAGCTTCGCGGGCAGCTGAGATATCGGCCAGGGAATTGGCAATGTCGCCGGTGCGCGGCGGACCGTAAATGGGCGCCTCTTTGAAATCAAGCAGATCGGCCATGATCCGGTAGGTCTCGTTCAGCGTATGGCGCTGGCCGCAGGCGACATTGAAGACGCGTCCGGCGACCTTCTCGGCCGGGGCTTCCATGGCGAGGAGGTTGGCCGAGACGGCATTCTCGACATAGGTGAAGTCGCGGCCCTGCTCGCCGGCGCCGTTGATGGTGGGGCGCTCGCCACGGAGCATCTGCAGTGCAAATTTGGCCATGACGCCGCTGTACGGGGAATCGGGCACCTGGCGGGGACCAAAGATGTTGAAGTAACGCAGGCAGACCGTCTCGATGCCATAGACCTGCCAGTAGCTCTTCATGTAGTACTCGCCGGCGAGCTTCTGGACCGGGTAAGGGGCAATGGGCATGGGCATCATGGTCTCGCGGCGAGGAAAGCCGGGCTGGTTGCCGTAGGCGGACGACGATGCGGCGTAGATGATGCGCTTCACCCCGGCGGCCCGGGCGCCTTCCAGCAGGTTGAAGGTGCCGTCGAGATTGGCGGTATGGCTGGTGCGGGGGTCCTTGACGGAGCGCGGCACAGAAGGTCGCGCGGCCTGGTGGAAGATGACTTCAACGCCGTCGCAGGCGCGAGCAGCGGCTTCGGCGTCGCGCAGATCGCAGTCGATGAACTGGAGTTTTCCCGCGAGGTGCGCGAGGTTCTCCTGCTTGCCGGTTTCGAAGTTGTCGAGGCCGCAAACGTTTGCGCCACGCTGGATAAGCACTTCGGTAATCCACGAACCGATGAAGCCGGCGGCACCCGTAACGAGTATCTTTTGCATCACACGCCAATGGTAAACGGATAGCCTTTCACCGCCGGAATTGCAGCGTCCGTCAGGCATAATCAATGGGAATGGAAACGCTACCACCTTTTCGCCTTGGCCCATGGTTTCGTACACGGCCATGGGGATTTCAGGATCTGAATCCCTGGTACAACTACAAAACAGAGAACGAACCGATCGGGGAGGTGTGGCTGACGGGCGAAATGTGCACAGCGGAAACCGGACCGCTGCAGGGCATGACCCTTGCGGATATCACCCGGCAGCATCGAAGCACGCTGCTGGGCCCGCGACTGGCGGGGAAGGATTTTCCGCTGCTGATCAAGCTGCTGTTTCCGAAGGAAAAGCTGAGCATTCAGGTGCATCCCGATGACGCGCTGGCGCGGCAATACGGCGAGCCGCGCGGCAAGACTGAGTGCTGGTACGCGCTGGACGCGAAACCCGGAGCATCGGTTGCGCTGGGCCTGAAGCCGGGAGTGAGTGTGGATCAGGTGCGGACGGCGGTTGAGGACCAGACGCTGGAGTCGCTGCTCACCATGGTTCCGGTGGAGAAGGGCGACATGCTGTTTGTTGATGCCGGTACCGTGCACGCGATGGGACCGGGCGTGGTCATCCTCGAAACGCAGCAAAGCAGCGATTTGACGTACCGGTTATACGACTACGGCAGCGGACGCGAGTTGCATCTGGAGAAATCGTTTGCGGCGATGCGGCTGCAGACGCGGGCGGGCAAAGTGCCGCCACAGCCTGTGGATGGGCACAGCGTGTTAATTGACGAGCGCTACTTCCGGATGGAGCGCTGGCCGATCCGCGCGGGAACGGCGCCTTCGCTGGTGCGGCCGACCCAGGTGGTGCAGATGCTGTTCGTCGTGGAAGGGCGGGCGCGCATCTCGGGGCTGTCGACCGATGCAGGCGGCGGCTTCGAATCATTTTTCCTGGAGCGCAACCAGCTTGCCGTGATTCCTGCATCTACAGCACGTTGGGCATTTGCAGCGGACGGGCCAACGGAGATCATCCGCATTGTGCCGGCCGCCGAGTAACGCTTCGCTTCTGAAGCTTCGCGCTATTCTGTAGTTTTGCCAGGAGATCGATGGCCGAGGCAATCGACTTTCGTCCCGTTATTCTTGCCGGCGGCAGCGGCACGCGGTTCTGGCCGCGGAGCCGGCGCGCACAGGCGAAGCAGGTTCTGGCACTCGACGGCGAGCGGACGATGATCCAGCGCACCCTGGATCGGCTGGAGCCGCTGGCTCGGCCGCAGGATGTGTGGGTGATCACGAACACGCTGCTGTCGGGGGCGATCTGCTCGCAGCTGTCCGCAGTTCCGGAGCAGCAGGTGGTCTGCGAACCGGCGGCGCGCAACACGGCTCCGGCGGTGGGCCTCGGCGCGTTCCTGATGGAGCGGCTGCATCCCGGGTCGGTGCTGGGGGTCTTCCCTTCCGACCACGTGATTGCGGACCAGGGAGCATTCGTAGACATCATTTCGCGCGCGATCCGGCTGGCAGCGGCGGGCGAGAACATTGTGGTGCTGGGGATCGAGCCGACGCGTCCGGAGACAGGTTACGGCTACATCGAGACGGGCGGCGAAGTTGAGGCGGGCGTGCTGCGGGTGCGGCGGTTTACGGAAAAGCCGAACCTCGAAAAGGCGGAGGAATTTGTTGCCGCGGGGAATTTCTACTGGAACAGCGGCATGTTCGTCTGGAGCGCGACAACGCTGGCGAATGCCGTCCGCGAATATCTGCCGGAGACGGCTCCGCTGCTGGAGGAGATTGCGGCGGCCTGGGGTGCGCCGGAGTTTGAGCGCGTGTTCCGGGAGCTGTATCCGAAATGCGAGAACATCAGCGTGGATTACGCCGTGCTGGAGCCGCGGTCGGCGAAGGGCGAGCTGCGGTCCCATCTGTATTGCCTGCCGGCGCGCTTCGGATGGAGCGATCTGGGATCCTGGACGGCGCTGCATGAATATCAGGTGGAGCACAACGGCGCGGATCCGAACGGCAATGTAACGGAAGCGGCCGGCACGGTGGTGATGAACGCGCGCAATAACTACGTGTTCAGCCCGAAGCGCACGGTGGCGCTGGTCGGCGTCGATGATCTCGTGGTGGTCGAGACAGAAGACGCGCTGCTGATCACGAACCGGCATCACTCGCAGGACGTCGGCAAGGTGGTGAAGGAGCTGGCGGCGCGCGGTCAAGAGGAACTCATTTAAGTCCATGGCGCAAAAATCCCCTGTCAAGTTTGGAACGGATGGCTGGCGCGGCGTGATCGCCGACGATTTCACCTTTGAGAATGTGCGAGCGGCCGCGGGCGCAATCGCCAGCTATGTGCTGGCGAAAGAGGATGCGACGAAGGGCGTGTGCATCGGGTATGACACGCGCTTCGGATCGCCGGCCTTTGCCGCTGCCGTGGCGGAGGTGATTGCGGGCGCGGGGATTCCGGTCAGGCTGGCAGACCGGATCACGCCGACTCCGGCGTTGTCGTACGCGGTGAAGCATCAGGGCGCGGCGGGCGGCGTGATGATCACGTCAAGCCATAATCCGGCACAGTGGAACGGGGTGAAGTACAAGGCGGCGTATGGCGGATCGGGCAGTCCGTCGATCATGACGGAGATCGAGAGCATGCTCGGCAAGCCGCTGCCGAACGGCAAGGGTGCGCCGATCGAGCGGGTGAACTTCGTTCCGGAGTACGTCGAGGCCATTCAGAAATTCGTCGACCTGGATCTGATCGCGAAGTCGGGGCGGCGGTTTGTCGTGGACGCGATGTATGGCGCAGGCGCGGGGATTCTGGCGGGGATCTTCTCGAAGATCGGCGTGGAGTTCGTGCCGATCCGGGCGAATCATGATCCGCTGTTTCCGGGGATCAATCCGGAGCCGATTGAGCCGCATATTCGGATGGCGCAGGAGGTGGTCGTTCGTGAGAAGTGCGACGCGGCCCTGATCACCGATGGCGATGCGGACCGGATTGGCGCGGCGGATGAGAATGGCAACTTCGTCGATCCGCACAAGATCTACTCGGTGATCCTGCAGTGGATCCTGGAGCGGAAGAAGTGGCCGGGCGATGTGACGCGGGCGTTCAACACGACGTCGATGCTGGACCGGATTGCGGCGCGCTATGGGCGCAAGCTGCATGAGCATGGGATCGGGTTCAAGTTCGTCTGCGACCTGATGCTGACGGAAGACATTCTGATCGGCGGCGAGGAGTCGGGCGGGATCGGTATCCGGAAGCATCTGCCGGAGCGGGACGGGCTGCTCAATTCCCTGCTGCTGGCCAACATCATGGCCGAGGAGAACAAGACGCTCGGGCAACTGGTGGCGCGGCTGCAGCAGGAGTACGGGGAGCATCAGTACGGGCGGATCGATCTGCACATCCCCGACAACCTGAAGAACGCGACGATTGCGCGGGCGAAGGCGGGCGTGAAGGATTTCGCTGGGATGAAGGTCGAGAAGGTGGAGACGCTGGACGGGATCAAGTTCTGGCTCGACAATCCTGAGGCGAAGTCGAAGCCCAACGCCGCGAAGACCTGGCTGCTGCTGCGGGCTTCGGGGACGGAGCCGCTGCTGAGGATCTACTCCGAGTCGTGCTCGAAGGAAGCGGTGAAGAAGCTGCTGGAGTCGGCGCGGGAGTTTGCGATGACGAGCCTGGGGTAGGCCCCCCTCCCCCTCCCCCCGTTTTGATCAAGT
>DASSKX010000481.1:0-9946 GCA_035689925.1 Acidobacteriaceae bacterium | reverse complement strand
ACGAATCGTCGGTGAAGACGTATCCCGGCATCACGAGTCAGGGCGTCGAGCCATTTTCGGACGACTGGGACAAGCGCATCCAGGAAGTGATCGATCGGCAGGCCGCGGCGATGTCGAGCCGCCTCTTCCCTGCTATGCCGCAGACGAAGTACGTCTGCTTCTATCCCATGGACAAGAAGCGCGGCGAGCAGGTGAACTGGTACTCCGCCCCGATCGCCGACCGCGCGCGCATGATGCAGGAGCATGGACTGATCGGCCGCCGCTTCGCAGGGACGGTGAAGCAGATTATCTCCGGCTCCATCGGCCTCGATGACTGGGAGTGGGGCGTCGACTTGTTCTCCGATAATCCGGGTGTCTTCAAGCGGCTGATTTACGAAATGCGGTTCGACGAGGCCAGCGCAGTGTATGGGCTCTTCGGCGCGTTTTATGTCGGAGTGCGATTGCCGGTGAGCGATCTAGGCAAGTGGCTCGCGGTGGAAGAGGCCCGGTGAAGGTCTTCGTTACCGGTGCTACCGGATTCGTCGGCAGCCATGTGGCCCGCGAACTCGCAAGCCGGGGCGCGGATCTGCGCCTACTCGTTCGCCGCACGAGTAATCTGGCGAACATCGAGGGTTTGGCCGCCGAAACCGCCACCGGCGATCTGCTCGATCCTGAATCTCTGCGCTCTGCTATTCGCGGCTGCGATGCGGTGATGCACGTCGCGGCGGACTATCGGCTCTGGGTACGCGATCCGGACACCATGTATCGCGCTAATGTCGAGGGTACCCGTGCCCTACTCCGCATTGCCCGGGAAGAGGGAGTGCCTCGCTGTGTTTACACCTCCAGCGTGGCGACAATGGGTTTTCGCTCCGACGGCACCATCGTGGACGAGACGACGCCCGTCTCGATCGATGATATGGTCGGCCATTACAAGCGCTCGAAGTTCCTGGCCGAGCAAGCGGCGATTGAAGCGGCCAGGGCAGGACAGTCGGTGATCATTCTGAACCCGACGACACCGATCGGCCCGGGTGACTGGAAGCCGACCCCTACGGGGCGCATTATCGTTGATTTCCTGAACCGCAAATTCCCCGCCTATGTCGATACGGGCCTGAATCTCGTCGACGTGCGCGAGGTCGCGCGCACGCACGCCGATGCACTGGAACGATCTGTGGGCTGGCCTGGCGAGCGCTACATTCTCGGCGGCGAGAACCTCACGCTGAAGCAGATCCTCGACAAGATGTCGGCGATTACGGGACTGCCCTCGCCCACGATGAAGGTGCCGCACTCGGTGGCAATGATCTTCGCATTCTTCGACGAGACGATCACGGGAAGGATTCGCGGCAAGGAACCTCGCGCCACCGTCGAAGCTGTCCGGATGGGCAAGAAAATGATGTTCGCCTCGTCGGCCCGGGCGGAGCGAGAACTCGGATTCCACATTGTTCCCGTTTACCAGGCGCTGCGGTCCGCGATCGATTGGTTTCGCACGCGCGGGTACGCTCCTCCCGGGCAGAGCGGCGGTGCATCATGAGCCAGCGCCTTGGCATCGTTGCGGCGTTTC
Organism: Acidobacteriaceae bacterium; assembly: GCA_035689925.1. Lineage (GTDB taxonomy): Bacteria > Acidobacteriota > Terriglobia > Terriglobales > Acidobacteriaceae > Palsa-343. The sequence goes on along the minus strand of DASSKX010000481.1, from coordinate 8,409 downwards.
CGGGCGAACTGAAACCACTGGTCCGCGGCTGGGAGAAGCACGGCGATGTTTTTCGCAGCCGCCTGGGGACCAGCGAAGCCGTTGCCGTCGCGCTTGGGATGGGCGCAAACGCAGCCACGCGTGCGTGCGACCTGCTGCTCCGCGAGAAGCCCGACGCGCTGGTTTCCGTCGGCTGGGCCGGCTCGCTTTCCTGCGGACTGAAGCCGCCACAGGCCGTTGCGGTTCGTGAAGTGATCGATGCGGCTACGGGCGAAAGCTTCGCTACCGCAAGCCGCGAGGGGCAGAGGCTGATCACGCTCGATCGCGTAGCCGACGCACAGGAAAAGCGCCGCCTCGCGCAGCAGTACAAGGCCGTGCTGGTCGATATGGAAGCCGCGACGGTGGCCCGGGTCGCTCGTGCCCAGCAGATGGAGTTTTACTGCTTCAAAGCCATTAGCGACGGGCCCAATGACCGCGTGCCGGACTTTAGCCGCTTCACCAGCCCGAACGGCCAGCTTCGCATGCCGGCCTTTCTCGCGTATGCGGTCACGCATCCGAAATATTGGGGACCGCTGCGCGCGCTCGGCAAGAATAGCCGTCAGGCTGCCCAGGAACTGGCACTTTTTGTGGATGGCTTTTTCGCCGCATCCCAGTAGATTATTTTTCGGAGTTCCCCATGGCCACCCTCACCCACGATCTGCAGCGGAAGACGCCCGCGAATAGTCCCGCCACCATGCGTGCCGCCGTCTACCGCGGTATCAACGACGTTCGCGTGGAAACCGTACCGGTTCCAAAGATTGGCGCCGGCGAAGTGCTGATCCGCGTGCACGCCTGTGGCGTCTGCGGTACAGACCTGAAGAAGATTCACACCGGCTCGCACTCCGCGCCTCGCATCTTCGGGCATGAGACGGCGGGCGAGATTGCAGCCATCGGCGCGGGCATTGAGGACTTCTCCGTTGGCGACCGGGTGATTGTCTACCATCACACGCCATGCGGGGACTGCTATTACTGCCGCAAGAAGACGTTCGCGCAGTGCCCCGAATATAAGCGCGTCGGCTGCACAGCCGGGTTCGAGCCCTCCGGCGGCGGGTTCGCCGAGTACGTCCGCGTGATGGACTGGATTGTTCGCCGCGGGCTGATCAAGATTCCCGATGGCGTTCCCTTCGAGCAGGCCGCTTTTGTTGAGCCGGTGAATACGGTGTTGAAGGGAGTGCGGCGGCTGGATCTCGCTTCGGACGAGACGGTGCTGGTCATCGGCCAGGGACCGATTGGCATCCTGCACGCCGCGCTCTCTGCGCGCGCCGGAGCTAAGGTGCTCACCTCAGACCTTTACCCGGAGCGTCATGCCATTGCGTCACACTATGGATTGCATCACCCCATCGACGCCAGCAAAGAGGACGTCGTCGCGGCCGCGCACGCGGCCAGCGAGGGCCGCGGCGCCGATGCTGTCATCCTCGCTGTTGGCGGGAACGGGCTGATCCGCACGGCGATCAATGCCGCGCGCCCTGGCGGCCGCGTACTCCTCTTTGCGCAAACGCAGCACGGGGACGCCACATTCGATCCCGCCGATGTTTGCATGGATGAAAAGACACTGCTCGGCTCCTACAGTTCTTCGTTTGAGATGGAACCGGACGTCGAAGAGCTGGTGTTTGCCGGTTATCGCAACGGATTCGACCTTACGCGGCTCATTTCACACCGGTTCGCGCTGGAAGAGGCGGTTGAAGCCATTCGCGTGGCGTCAAACCCTGCCGCTACTTCCATGAAAGTCTTCATTTATCCGTCGGAGCCGCAGGTTTGAGACAATAATAGTTACGATGGCAGCGCAGATGACAGCCGCCGTGCTGCATGGCCGGGAAGACCTGCGTATCGAGCAGGTTCCCATGCCGAAAGCCGGCCCCGGTGAAATTGTCGTACGCGTCCATGCCGCTTTAACCTGCGGGACCGACCTGAAGGTCTATCGCCGCGGCTATCACGCGCGCATGCTCAAGCCACCCATTCCCTTCGGCCACGAGCTGGCGGGCACGGTGCATGAAGTCGGCAAGGGCGTGACGGCGTTCCATGTGGGCGATCGCGTGGTGGCTCTGAACTCGGCGCCCTGCGGCGAGTGCTACTACTGCCAGCGTCACCAGGAAAACCTCTGCGATCATCTGCTGTTCAACAACGGAGCCTATGCGGAGTACCTGCTGATCCCGGCTCGCATTGTCGCGAAGAATACGCTGAAGATTCCCCGCGGGATCGCGTTTGAACATGCGGCGCTGACCGAGGCTCTGGCCTGCGTGGTCCATGGGCTTGAAGAGTGCCAGCCTCAGCTGGGCGATACGATCGCGGTCATCGGCGGCGGTCCCATTGGACTGATGTTCATGCATGTGGCGGAACTCAGCGGGCTGCACGTGATTGCTGTCGTGAAGCGCGACGAACAGGTGACGGCGGCCAGGACGTTCGGCGCAGGCAAAGTCGTTCAGATCACGCACACGGATGATGCCGTCTCCGCCGTTCGTGCGCTCACACCGGATCATCGCGGCGTGGATATTGCCGTCGAAGCGGTCGCGACGCCGCTGGCGTGGCAATGGGCCGTTGACATGGTGCGCAAAGGCGGCACCGTGAACTTCTTTGGCGGATGCGCCGCTGGAACCAAAGTCGAGCTGGATACGAATCGGCTGCACTACAACAACATCACGCTGCGCGCCAGCTTTCATCACACTCCGGCGACGGCGCGCAAAGCTTTCGAGCTGATCACTACCGGTCGTTTTCGCTGCAACGAGACCATCACCAGCCGCGCTCCGCTCACCGAGCTAAATCGGGTGTTTCGCCAGCTGATGGACCGGGCCGGCGACATCAAGACGGCTATCATTCCTTAGGTGCAGCCAGCCTGCCGATGAGCGTACCCGCAGCACAGCATGAACTGATCGAAAAGGGATGGGCCGCGCTTCCGCCGGAGTATCGGATTCCGGACGTTGCGCCCACGGTCGAAGAGGCGCGCGCGTGGTGCCGCCGACTCTCGGAGACCCACTACGAGAATTTCCACGTCGTCTCCTGGTTTCTGCCGCAGCGGCTGCGGCCGCACTTCCACAGCATCTACGCGTATTGCCGCGTCTCAGACGATCTGGGCGACGAAGTGGGCAATCGCGAGCAGTCGCTTGCGCTGCTCGATCTTTGGGGCGCTGAGCTGGACGCCTGTTACCGCGGCGAGGCGCGCCATCCGGTGTTTGTGGCGCTGGCCGAGACGATTCGCGCGTGCGACATTCCGAAAGAGCCATTCGCCGATTTATTGGTCGCCTTCAAACAGGATCAGATCGTCACGCGCTTCGCAACCATGCAGGAGGTCCTCGGCTACTGCCGCTACTCGGCCAACCCTGTCGGGCATCTGGTGCTGTACGCGTGCGGCTATCGCGATGCTGAGAGATTCGCGCTCTCTGACCACACCTGCTCCGCACTGCAGCTGGCGAATTTCTGGCAGGACGTGCGCGTGGATTACCAGAAGGACCGCATTTACATTCCGCGCGAGGACATGGACCGCTTCGGCGTGCCGGAGCAGGACATCGCATCCGGCCGATTCACGCCGCAATTCCGTGCATTGATGCAGCACGAGGTGGACTACGCTCGCCAAATGTTCCATGCCGGACTGCCGCTGATTCGCATGGTCGATCGTGCGCTGGCTGTCGATCTCGATCTCTTCTCGCGCGGCGGCCTCGAGATCCTGCGCGCTGTCGAGCAGGAGGACTACAACGTGCTGCGCGCCCGGCCCGCGATTTCAAAGGCGCGGAAGGCTGCGCTGCTGCTGCGCGCACTTGCGAGCAGACTCTTCGCCGGGAGAGCCGCTTGAATCCTGCCCCCGCCGGAGCGGCCGATCCACGGATCGCCGCGGCCTATCAAACGTGTATAGAAATTGCCCGCCGCGAGGCTAAGAATTTTTATTACGCCTTCCTTGCGCTGCCGCGCCCGAAGCGCGAGGCGATCTGCGCGGTGTATGCGTTCATGCGCCATGCGGACGATATCTCGGACGACGAGAGCCGGAGCCGTGAGCAGCGCCGGCAGGATCTGGAGAACTGGCTGACTGCATGGCACGCGGCCGCCGCAGGTCAACCCACCTCAGATCCTGTGTTTGCTGCCCTCGCCGACGCGCGCGTCCGCTTTCACATCCCCCTGGAGTTGCTGGACCAGCTCGTGCAGGGCACCGCGATGGATCTGACTGCGGAGCGGCAAGCGAGCAGCGCCTTCGATGAAGCCGGCGCGCCGATCGCCTGGGACACCTATGCGACGTTTGAGGACCTGCGGCGTTATTGCTACTTCGTCGCTTCCGTCGTGGGACTGGTCTGCATTCGCATTTTCGGGTACAGCGATTCTCGCGCCGAACAGCTGGCCGAGGAGACCGGCGTTGCGTTCCAGCTCACGAACATCCTGCGTGACGTTCGCGAGGATGCCGAGCGCGGCCGGATTTACCTGCCGCTCGAGGATCTGGACCGCTATGGCGTTCGTGTCGAGCAGCTTGCCGCGATCCGCGACGGCACCCAGTTGAGGCTGAACCAGCGCGAATTGCTGGAAGGGCTCGCCCAACGGGCTGAGGGCTACTACAAGTCGGGCTTTGCGCTGCTGCCGCTGATCTCCCCGGATGCGCGGCCGGCACTGTGGGTGCTGATCACCATCTATCACCGCCTGCTCCGCCGGATCGAGCGGCGCAATTACGATGTGTTCTCGGAGCGCGTCTCCGTTCCACTGCTGACGCGGATTTCGATTCTGCTGCGCGGCCTGGGGCGCGTCTTCCGGAATCGCATCTTCGGGCGAGGTGCCGCGCAATGAGCAACGCCGACCGCAGCGTGATTGTGATTGGCGGCGGTATCGCGGGCATTGCATCCGCCTGCGCGCTCGCCGATGCGGGATATACCGTGCGGCTGCTCGAGCTCCGTCCTTATCTGGGCGGACGGGCCTCGTCGTATGAGCACCCGGGCACCGGCGAGATCATCGACAACTGCCAGCACGTACTCATCGGCCGCTGCACGGCCCTGCTCGATGTGTATCGGCGTCTTGACGTGCAGAGCCATATACGCTGGTACGACCGCTTCACTTTTCTCACGCCGGGCGGAAAGCCGACGGTCCTCAAGCCGGGCCCGCTGCCTGCTCCGTTCCACTCCTCGCTGTCGTTCCTCAGAGCGCCTGCATTTTCCATCGCCGACAAACTCGCAATTGCGCGCGGCCTCTCGCATTTCCTCCGCGGGCTACCGCCCGATTCCGCCGAAGACTTCGACCACTGGTTGCGCCGGCATGGGCAAACACAGCGCGCCATCGACCGTTTCTGGAGGCCTGTCCTGGTCAGCGCGCTCAACGAAGACCTCGACCGCATTTCCGTGCACTACGCCGCCAAGGTGTTCCGCGAATCGTTTCTGCTGTCGCCGGAGAGCGGGCGCATGGGCATTCCTTCGATCCCGCTGAGCGAGTTGTACAACCGGGCGATTGAGTACATCCGCCAGCGCGGAGGTGAGGTCTGCCTGCGCACGAGCGTCGACGGCATGACTCCAGGCGAGGACGGCTGGACCGTGACCGCTGCCGACAGGAGATTCTCCGCGCGATCCGTGATTCTGGCGCTGTCGTTTGAAACGATGGCGAATTTGCTGCCGCTGCTTCCGCAAAACACGGCCAGCGAAGACCTGGCCGGCAAACTCAACCAGTTTGAACATTCGCCGATCACGGGCATTCATCTGTGGTTTGACCGTGAGGTCACGGACCTCGACCACGCTGTCCTGCTCGACACGACGATCCAATGGATGTTCAACAAGTCCCGTTTGCAGCCGGTCCATCGCGGGTCGGCAGGCAGCTACCTGGAACTGGTCGTGAGCGCCTCCAAATCGCTGGTCTCGATGGCTCGCCAGGAGATCATCGACCTGGCCATCCGCGAACTGGCGATGTTCTTCCCGATCGCTCGGTCCGCCACGCTGCTGAAGGCCGCGGTGGTGAAGGAGGTGCGCGCGACGTACTCCATTCGTCCCATGCTGGACAGCATTCGGCCCTCCGCAACCAGTCCCTGGCCGCAAGTGTTTTTGGCGGGCGACTGGACGGCAAGCGGATGGCCAGCGACCATGGAAGGCGCGGCGCGGAGCGGATATGTGGCGGCCGAAGCCGTGGCTCGTGACTTCGGTAACCCGCATGTTTTCAGCGTGCGGGAGCTTCCGGCGTCAGGGCTGATGCGATTTGTTTAGAGCAGTTTACGGGAGCGGCGCGTTGACATCGAAAGGGTTGTATTACGACCCCGATTTCCATATGAGGCGCGCGAAAGTGGTAGTCGACCGTGTCAAAAATTTGCGATGATGGTGTCGCCTTTTACCCGCATGAAGCAAACCTGACGAATCAGTCAGGGTTCTAACTGGATGGAGTCGTAAAAGGGGCCAAACGTCTATGCATGTCCTTCTCGAGCATCTGTCGGATATCAGCAGCTACCTGCCGGCCGTGCTCATCACGCTGGGTGTGGCTACGCTCGTAGGTTGCGCGATCGGCTGCGTCTGCTCGCCGTGTGAGGAAAAGGACGACCTCTTCCACCGCGAAGTGTATTAAACCTCCGTTCGCGCCTGAGCTCACAGGGCCTGGGCGATCTTCTGTCCGTTGGGCGATCCCAGTCCGGTACACGGATCCCATCCGGGTCCGGCGGAGTAAGCGTCGTTATTTCCCTGTGTGATGTCGCGGAAGTCCGCGGCGATTCCATAAAGTTTTGGGTTGAGGAATCCGACGGGCGAGCCCTTCTGCTGGTTGATGAGCGCGACGAGAGCCGCCCAGAGCGGAGCCACGGCGCTGGTGCCGCCAACGACCTCCTGCTGGCCGTCGACCAGGATGTTGTATCCGCTCTGCGGTGATGCATCGCCGGCCACGTCCGGCACACCGCGCCCTTTGCCGGCGAACCCGGCAATACCCTGCTGCCAGGAAGGAACAGCAAAGGTGGTGCTGTAGCCGCCGCCTGTCGCACCGCCCTGGCTGCCGTCGTTCCACACCAGTTCGCTGGCGATGCTCGAGCCGGATCCCTCCAGCTTTGTTCCGCCGCAGGCCAGCGCATGCGGGCTCGACGCGGGGAAGTCCACATTGTTGCCGCTGGCGCCATCGGACGAGCCGTTGTCTCCCGAGGCGGCCGTGATAGTGACCCCCAGAGCCGCGGCTGACTGGCAGGCATTATCGAGCGCGGTCCTCGACGATGCGGCCCAGCTGGACTCGGGCGCTCCCCAACTGATCGAGAGCACCGATGGCTTGTTGGCCATGTCGTGCACCGCCGTTGTGATGGCGTCGATGAATCCCTGATCGGTGTTCGGAGCGAAATAGACGGCGATCTTTGCCCCGTTGGCAATCGCACCGGCTACCTGGATGTCGAGTTCCACTTCTCCGTCGGCGCCGTTCGGGTCTCCCGGAGCATTCGTGCCGCCGTCGACGGAGACGGCGACGATCGTTGGACCGGGCAGCCCCAGTCCCTGAAAATATGTGGCGAGATCGTTAGCGTCGTAGCCGCCGCCCAGTTCGATGATCCCGATCGTCTCTCCCGCCCCGTTCACATCTCTCGGGTAGTTGTAGAGCGCCGCGACCTGCGGTGGATCGAAGGGCTTCGCCTGCGCCGCCGCAGCGGTCACTCCCGGGCTGCGCAGATCCCTGAGGAACCGGCAGTGGGGTTTGGCGATTGGGCGCGCGTCGAGCCCCAGGACCGCTTCGACCAGGTCGGCGTGGGTCTGCGGCAGGGAGATGGTGCCGGTGAACGCGTGGAAGCGATGTCCCGCGCGCGCTCGGGGAACGCCGGGCTGAGCCGAAGGGCCCTCCTCATAATCGTGCAGTTGGACGCCAAAGGCGTTCTCCATCGCCTGCACCGTGCCGCGCACCACCAAAGTGCGACGGGAAAGGCTCGATGCCGACTCGTCGACGGTCAGCCCATGCTGGTGCGCGAACGTCCGGAGCGCCTCGAAGCTGGCCGGATCCGCGGCATACTGCTGATCGAATTCTTCACGGGAAAGGTGCCGCCCCTGGAGAGCCTGCAGGTCGAGGGGATTCCTGCGTCTCACGATCAGCGAAACCGTGATGATTTGTCCGGCCTGCGTTTTTCCGACATGGGTGGCGGCTGAAGGAGTCGCGCGTTCGGAACGCTCAAGGACTACACGCTTCTGATTGGGGGAGCTCATGCGTGACCTCCATGGATGGTGCGGCCATCCTATCGCACTTCCCTGGATCGCGCCCGTGTCGGCGGAAGCTGCGCTGGCACTCCACTACGCGGGCACGCGGTCGCCCTGAGCAGGCGGCGCGGAGATTACCAGGAACCGCACCTCGGCTCCTGCGTTCGCGGGATTCGCGGCCTGATGCCCCTGGCCAGGAGCCACTTCGATACCCTGCCCCGGCGCAATCCGATGCACCTGCCCCTCGATCTCAAGGGTCAGCTCGCCGGCGAGCACATAGAAGAACTGCCGCGCGCGCGTG
>DASSKX010000480.1:0-8771 GCA_035689925.1 Acidobacteriaceae bacterium | reverse complement strand
GAGGCTGAAATCGGGCGGCGGCGGGGTGGTTGTCACACTCATCTGCAGCGTTGCCGTATGACTCAGCGTGCCGGAGGTACCAAGGAACTGGATCGAAGCGGTCCCCGTCGTCGCGCTCGCTGCAGCCGAAAAGCTGACCTGCTGCGGCGTTCCTGGCGTGAGGCTCAGCGTCCCCGGGGAAGCCGTTACTCCGGAAGACATCCCGCTCACCGCCACCTGAATGGTCCCGGTGAAGCCGTTGAGGGCGGAGGCCGAAACCGTCACCGGTTGCGCGGCCCCCCCGGGAGTGACAGCAATCGTGCTTCTATCGACGCTGATGCTGAAATCAGCTGTTGGCTGTGGCGAGGGCTGGGGGGAAGGCTGGGGCGATCCCTGGAACGACGATGAGACGACTGAGCCGCAGCCGCTGATCAGGCATGCGGCTCCGCACATGAACAATATTGTCAAAAACTTACGCATAGGCCTTCCCAGCGACACGACGCCAGGTCCCGAGTGTGGCAGAAAGTATGAACCGCGGCGCGCGGTCATGCAAACCATCTGCTTGACAGGCCGGGGGGCGTATTGTGTAGTGGAATTAATTCAAAGGCGAAGGAGTTCGCCTTAACCGCTGTCCTTCTATAGCCGGACAGATGATGACTCCTGGCAGGGTTCCCTGCCGCGGAGTTCTATTCCCGGCGCGATCCCTGCCAATCCAGACTGAGCCGAACACGCGGCCTTACTGCGTGTCGGCGGCGGTGCCCAGTAAGGAGGGGGATTGCAAAAGTATCTGCTGATCGCGCTCGGCGGAGCGCTCGGATCGATGGCGCGGTACTGGATCGGCGCGGCGGTGACGAACCGCCTCGGAGCGCGGTTCCCGTACGGGACAGCGATGATCAACCTGACCGCGTGTCTCGTTATTGGCTTCTCGGTGACGTACCTGGCGCGGCGCACGGGTCTGAGCGTTGCGTGGCGTTATCTTGTTCCCATCGGGTTTGTCGGCGCCTACAGCACCTTCTCGACGTACGAGTGGGAGACGCTGGGGCTGATTCGGGCGGGGAGCTTCCCTGCCGCTGCCATGTACTCGCTGGGAAGCCTGGTACTCGGGCTGGCTGCCACCTGGTGCGGCATGATCGCCGGAGAATGGATGTCATGACGAAAAGGACGGCATCATGCTGAGCACCGGCAAGGCACTGAAGGTGTCGATCACCGTGAGCGAATCCGCCAAATACCACGGCGCGCCGGCGTACTCGAGCATCCTGGATTTTCTCTTCTATCGCAACGTGAGCGGCGCTACCGTGCTGAAGGGCGTTGCCGGCTTCGGCGCTGATCATCATCTGCATACCGCCGGCATCGTCGAGGTGTCGGACAAGCTGCCGGTGCGGATTGAGTTCATCGAGACGCGCGAAAAGGTCACAGAACTGATGAGCAAGCTGCAGGAGATGGCGGGCAGCGGACTCATTGAAGTGCAGGAGACGTCCGTCGTCAAGCCCGCCGAGGTGAGCGGCAAGCCACGGCGCGCACCGGAGCACATGAAGATCGAAGGCAAGGCGCGCATGATGCGCATCTATGTCGGCGAGTCGGACCGCTGGCAGGACAAGTCGCTGCACGAGGCGCTGGTGCAGGCGATGCGCGCCAACGACATCGCCGGAGTGACGGTCTATCGCGGCATTCAGGGCTACGGAGCGCACCGGCGTTTCCACAAGGACAAGCCTCTGCACCTCTCCCACGATGCATCCATCATGCTGTCGGCGATTGACACGGAGACAAAGCTGAATGCGTTTATGCCGGTAGTCGACCGCATGGTGCAGGAGGGGTTGGTCGTGCTGTCGGACGTGGACATCATTAAGTATGCGTGGCGCGCGCCGGAACTGGAGCCGCCGGATGCAGGAGCGGCCGGGGATCGGGGATGAAGGAACAATTTGAGGCGCGCATGCTGCGCATTCACTTCGGCGAGACCGACAAGTGGCAGGGCAAGCCGCTGCACGAAGCGATTGTGGCTAAGTGCCAGGAGCTTGGGCTCGCGGGAGCGATTGTGTATCGCGGGATCGAGGGCTACGGGACGAGCACGCGCGTCCGGCATGCCAGCCTGTGGAAGCTGTCACGCGATGCGCCGATGATGGTGAGCATCATTGATACGGAAGCGAACATCGCCAAGTTGCTGCCGCATCTGGATGCGATGGTTGGCGAGGGGCTGATCGCCGCGTCGACGGTGCAGGTGACGCGGTACACACGCGCGGCAGAGGCGAATCCGGCGCGGTGACGGTTCGGACTTTTCCCATTCCGCACAGCGGAACCGGCGTTTCAGCATCTGACCGGTGAAGCACTCCTCAATGCGATTGTGCGTGAAATAATCGCTCTACCGAAGGCAGGACTCGATGCACGAGCAGACTCATTCTCTTTTTTCGTTCAGAGGTAAAACCGCCGTCGTTACTGGTGCAGGCAGCGGTATTGGGCAGGCGATTGCGCGGGCATTCGCACGACAGGGCGCAGCGGTGCACATTCTGGATCGCGATGGCGACGCTGCCATTGCGACCGCTCGCGAGATCGCCGGCGGCGGCGGGTCGGCACAGGCGCACGTCTGCGACGTAGCGGACGCGCGGAACGTCAACGCCATCTTCGAAGGGCTGTTTCAGTCTGGGCGTGTGCACATCCTGGTGAATAACGCGGGCATTGCGCACGTGGGCAATCTGGCCAGCACCTCTGAGGAGGAATTCGAGCGGGTCTTCCGCGTCAACGTGAAGGGCGTCTATCTCTGCATGCGTGCGGTGATCGAGCATATGCGCGCGAAACGTGACGGCCAGCGCGGCGGCGTGATCCTGAACATGTGCTCCATTGCCGCAACGGCGGGGCTGACGGACCGCTTTGTCTATTCCACCAGCAAGGGCGCGGTACGTTCGATGACGCTCTCGGTGGCTCGCGATTACCTGCGCGAAGGCATCCGCTGCAACTGCATTTCGCCCGCGCGCGTCCACACGCCATTCGTCGATGGGTTCATCGCGAAGAACTACCCGGGGCACGAGCCGGAGATGATGACGAAGCTGTCGGCCGCGCAGCCGATCGGGCGGATGGCGACCCCCGAAGAGGTGGCGAACCTCGCCGTCTACCTCTGTTCGGACGAGGCCAGCTTCATTACCGGGGTCGACTACTACATCGACGGCGGCTTCATGAACCTGCGCGAGTAGCCCTACTCAACCGTGACAGACTTCGCCAGATTGCGCGGCTGATCCACGTCGCACCCACGGCGGACTGCGATGTGATACGCGAGCAGCTGCAGCGGGATGACGTCGAGCACAGGCAGGAGCAGCTCCGGCGCGGGTGGTACGAAGAGCACGTGGTCGACGAGCTGTCCGATGTGCTCATCCCCATGCGTGGCGACGGCGATCACCTTTCCGGAGCGCGCCGTCACTTCCTGAATGTTCGACAGCGTCTTTTCGTAGCGCAGGACGGAGTCGCGATTGCTCTCGTCTTTCGTGGCAAGGACGACGACGGGAAGCGTCTCGTCAATCAGCGCGTTTGGGCCGTGCTTCATCTCACCAGCGGGGTAGCCTTCCGCGTGGATATAGGAAATCTCTTTCAGCTTGAGAGCGCCCTCAAGAGCGATCGGGTAGTGAATGCCGCGTCCGAGGAAGAGGAAATCGCGGGCGGTCGAGTAGAGGCGCGCCAGCGGCTCGCACTGATCGTCGACCACACGCAAAACGTCTTCGACTTTGCCGGGCAGCAGACTGAGCGCTTCGAGCAGAGACCGGCTGTCCTCTGCCGAGATGGTGCCGCGGACCTGCGCGAGGTGCACCGCGAAAAGAAACAGCGCGACCAGCTGCGCGGTGAATGCCTTGGTCGAGGCGACCCCGATCTCCGGGCCGGCGTGCGTATAGATCGTGCCATGCGCCTCGCGGGTGATCATGGATCCGACGACGTTGCAGACGGCGACCGTCGGTGAGCCTTTCGCAATCATCTCGCGCTGCGCGGCGAGCGTGTCGGCGGTTTCGCCGGACTGCGTGATCAGCAGGCCAATGGTGCGCTGGTCGAGGATGGGATCGCGGTAACGGAATTCGCTGGCGTAGTCGACTTCGACAGGCATGCGCGCCAGACGTTCGATCATGAACTTGCCGGCGGTAGCGGCGTGCCAGCTGGTTCCGCAGGCGGCGATGTGGATGTTCCGCGCCTGGCGGAAGCTGTCCTCGGGAAGCTTCATCTCAGCGAGAAAGACTTTGCCGGTATCGAGCGATATGCGGCCGAGGGTGGTGTCGCGGATGGCGCGCGGCTGCTCAAAGATTTCCTTGAGCATGAAATGCTTGTAGCCGCCCTTTTCCGCCTGGATTGGATCCCACAGAATCCGCTGCAGCGGCCGCTCGATGGGATTGCCGTCGAAGTCGGTGAGGGTCACGCCCTCCGGCGTGAGCACGGCCATGTCGCCGTCGGCCAGGAAATACAGGTCGCGCGTGTGATGCAGAATACCGGGGACATCTGAGGCCACAAAGTATTCGCCGTCGCCGACGCCGATAATCGCCGGCGGCCCGTTGCGGGCGGCGACGATTTTGTTCGGCTCGTCCGCGGAGAGGACGCTGATGGCGAAGGCTCCGGTGAGGCGATGCACGGTCCGGCGCACGGCATCTTCGAGGGATAACTTCTTCCCTGCCCCGGCCGCCGTAGCGAGTTCCTGCTCGATGAGGTGCGCGATGATCTCGGTGTCGGTTTCGGTGGCGAACTTGTGTCCCTGCGCCAGGAGTTCTTGCTTCAGCGCGAGGTAGTTCTCGACAATGCCGTTGTGCACCACGACAATGCCGCCCGTGCAATCGCGGTGGGGATGGGCATTCTCTTCGGTGGGCCGTCCGTGAGTCGCCCAGCGCGTGTGGCCGATGCCGTAGGTGCCCTCGAGGGGCCTCTCACGCAGAACTTCTTCGAGGCGACCGAGCTTGCCCGGAGCGCGTCGCAGTTGCAGGCCGTGGCCATTGCCGCCCACCGCAATGCCGGCCGAATCGTAGCCACGATACTCGAGCCGGCGCAGCCCCTCAATAATGACGGGGACGACGTCCTTCCGCTTCCCTACGTAACCAACGATTCCACACATGGATGTAGCTCAAGGGTACCGCAGGATTTGCGGCGGTCAATGCCGGTTTCGGGTCAAATTAGACGCGGGGCTACTCGAGGCTGAAGGTGTATTCCTCGATAACGGGGTTGGTGAGAACTTCGCGAGCAATGCGCTCCACTTCGGCGCGCGCGTCGGCTTCGGGGATGCCATCTTCCAGCGTCAGCTCAAAGTGCTTGCCCTGCCGCACATCCGCCACGCCCGCATACCGCATCTTTCGGAGTGCGTTGTGGATCGCCTGGCCCTGCGGATCGAGGACCGTCTTCTTCAGCGTGACGTAAACATGTGCCTTCATTGTGGCCGATTATAAATCCAGCCCTCCCGCGCCTTTGCCGGGCTTTCCCATGCATCTCAAACATCAGCGATACTGGAAACGAGATGATTAATTACCTTGAACTCCCCGTCGGCGACAAAGCGCCTGAAATCTTTAACGTCGTGATCGAGATTCCGGCGGAGGGAATCAACAAGTACGAATACGACAAGAAGCTGCATGTCTTTCGTCTGGACCGGAATCTTTACTCGCCCGTGCATTATCCCGGCGACTACGGCTTTGTGCCTTCCACACTGAGCGACGATGGCGACCCGCTGGATGTGCTGGTGCTGGTGGACGCGCCGAGTTTCCCCGGCTGCGTGATGGAAGTCCGGCCCATCGGCCTGCTGGAAATGCTCGATCAGGGAGTTCTGGACGAAAAGGTGCTGGCCGTGGGGCGCAAGAATCCCCGCTACACCGACGTGTGGAATTATTCCGAGATCTATCCGCACATGCTGAAAGAGATCACCCACTTCTTCTCCATCTACAAGGATCTCGAAGGCAAGCGCGTGGAGATCAGGGGCTGGCACGATGCCGGATACGCCCGCGATCGCGTGATGTATGCCGTCCGCAACTATCAGGAAGCGAATGAGCGGAAGCTGATCGAGGCGGGGGCGCGTCGGTAGTCAGTCCGCTGCGGAGACGGCCACTTCAGCTCTGGCCCACAGTTTTCGCGACAGCCAGTAGAACAGGGGCCCGCCTGCGGCGATGATCGCGCCGAGCAGAAGCGCGGGGACGTGCGCCATGCGCTCGTCTCGCGCGGCGACCATGGCATAGACGATCAGTCCTGCTGGCGCAGCACCCAGCATGCAGGCCATGGCGAAGTTCCCTGCCCGGAACGGACGATGGAGTTCCGGCTCCCGGATGCGCAACGCGATCAGCGCAACGAATTCCAGGATCAGGCTCGCGCCGTAGAGGATCAGGTCGAGCGAGATGAGCCGTTCGAAGTTGAACGGCAGCGCCAGCGCCCAGGCCGCCGCGCAGACCAGGACCGCAACCCACGGCACGCCGCGGGCATTCGTGCGCGCCAGCACCGGCGGCAGCAGGCCGTCCTCGGCCATCGCCATAGGCAGACGCGCGTACGACATCGTCAGCGCGTTGAACATGCCCAGCGCGGTCAGCGTTCCGCCCGCGACAATCGCGAGCCCGAGCCAGCCACCCGCCATCGAATGCGCGATATCGGCCCACGATCCAGTGGTAAACGCCGCGACCGGCACGCGCGCCCAGGCCATGGCCGCCAGCGGTATCACGTACGAAAGCGTCACAATACCGGCTGCCATCAGGATGGCGCGGGGATAGTTCTGCTGCTGATTATCGACTTCGCGCGCGACCGTTGAGGCGTTGTCCCAGCCCATGTAGTTCCACAGCGCGACCAGGATGGCTGTGCTGAGCCCGGCATGCTCTGTCGGAGCAGGGATGGCCGCGGCCACGGGATGCGCTCCGCGCGCGACGGCAAAGGCCACCAGCACGGCGAATGGTGAGAGCAGCAGCACGAAGAGCCCGAGCGAACCGTCGCCCACGGCAGGGGCACCGAGGAGGTTCCAGACGCAGCAGATCGCGATCAGGCCGACTTCCCACGCGGCGCCGTGCCAGCCCGCTGTCCACGCCGGAGCCAAACGGCCGAGGTACAGCACGAAAAGCGTGGGGTAGATCGCCATGTCGAAGATGCTGGCGGTCAGCGACAACCAGGCTTCCTGGAATCCCCAGAACGGCCCGAGCGCGCGCCGCACCCAGACATAGAAACCGCCCTCCTCAGGCAGCGCGCTGGCGAGTTCGCCGATCATGAGCGCTGTCGGCAGGCTCCACAGGATCGGCAGCGCCAGCAGCAGAACGAGCGCGCGGGCATACCCGGCATCGAGGATCTCCTCAATGCCGTACGGGCCACCGGAGACCATGAAGTAGGTAGCCGCCGCGAGCGGCAGCAGGCGCATGCCTCGACCTGGAGTCGTTGCTCGAATTCTGATTCTCCTCAGCAGCGAAAATCAGAATTTACCGTGGACAGCAGCCGCTGAACAGTGAAAACGCCACCGGGCTTCCGGTGGCGTTTGTCTGGTCGTCTTGGTGCGGCTTATGAGGCCATGCGGCGACTGGCCTCGGGGCGATAGTAGTTGCGCATACGGCCGTAGACCTCAACCCGGTTGCTCTCGCAGACTTCGCCGGTCGTGTCGAGGTTCTCGAAACGGACTCGCCCGCGGTTGCGCTCGATGATGCCCTCGGCCAGCGCGGCGCGCGTACCGGGCGCCACCGAGATCACGGCGCCGCCGCGGCGCAGCCGGCCGCTGAGAGTACGCGCATCGCGGGCTGTGAGACCCATGCCAACGAACGAGTTCTCAAACGAAGTTTCCGAGTAGTCGTAATCCGGGAAGAGATGCCCCTCGCCGGTTCCGAAATCCCTGCTCGGATCTCGCTTGGCATTCGGATCCTGCCGGTGCTCACCGAAGACCCGGTGCAGACGCTCGCGCCGGCTCTCGTCGGCATCCATTGTGGTCGGGGTTGGCATCCTGCCGGCCGGGGCAGACGACACTGGCCTTGCGGCGGTGTCCCCCTCCAGGGTGCTGGGCAGATCATGAGGCAATTCGTGGCGGAGCGTGGATGGAATTTCGCTGCCCGGCGGTTCCGCCGGCCGCGAGGGCGCCGGAAAGGCATTGCCGGACCCGGGCGCGAGCCCTGCGGGGGTGACCGCTTCATCGTGTGAGCCGGCACCGCCAATCGAGCCCGACACTTCGGGGTTCTCGGGCGTGCCGCCGCGGACGCGGCCACCGCCAAAGGCTCCCGTCGAGGCCGAGCGGAAGGCCGCCCCAATCTCCGACGTCTGAAAACCCTCATCGATCAGCTCGCTGATCGCGCGGGACGCATCCTCACTGTTCGAAAAGTAACCGACGACAATGCGGTCTTCCACGTTGCTGCTGCCAGTGTCTAACACCATAAATTCCTCTCTTCCCTGCGTGAGGGATCCTCGGAACCCCTGAGGTGGGATGCGAGCGGAAGCCTCATTTCTGCCTGGGTTTTCGGCGATGGGCGTGAGGAGACGCGGAAGTTTCCCCCGGTCGGGAAGCTCTCCTATATACTGGCCACAACCGAGCCGGAGAGATGGCCGAGTGGCTGAAGGCGGCGGTTTGCTAAACCGTTATAGGGTTGAAAAGCTCTATCGAGGGTTCGAATCCCTCTCTCTCCGCCAGAATTGCCCGCCCTTACCGATCCCCCCTCGACAGCAAAACCAGTTAGCCCGCAGCTCTTGCACGTGCCGCGCGCTGTTGCTCGTGCTGATGTGGCGATGCGCTCCCACTTATTCCACTCGATCAGCGGCGGAACGGGCTCGTTCGCATTCTCCTACTTCGCGAGATTCCTCTCGCAATTGCCGAGTCCGGTCGATTGCCGTGAACGGTACCGCTTCTT
>DASSKX010000479.1:0-3770 GCA_035689925.1 Acidobacteriaceae bacterium | reverse complement strand
GGCAGTGCGACCACGTGTAGGCCACCTGCCCTTCCAGTCCGTTGGCAACGCGCTGCTGCAACACCGCCTGCAGAGCGTTGTAATGCATGTAGCCCGTCGAGGAGGTGCCGGACACCGTCGATATGTCCGCCAGCAGCGCGGGATTGCCCTCGAAATAGGTTCCCGGCTCCACGGTTCCATTCACCAGCCGCTTCTGCGCGTACGGTGTCGGCACCATCAAGTGGGTTCCATGTTGCCCGACATAGCCCAGCTGAGCGGTCGTGCTCTGCGTGATCGCATGCTGCAGCGTCAGGTTCCATTGCTGGTCCATTGCCGGCTGCACCGTCTTGTCCCACACGTACATCACTGCGCCGGCGAACGGATCACCGGGAACGCTGCCGCCCGGCCCCTGCTCCGTCTTATACGTCGGGGTGTTGTAGGTAGCCGTCACTTCGGTCGGCGTGAACGGTGGGTTCCGCGCCAGTCGCAGATTCGTGCCGGTGCCCTCCAGATACGAGGAAACCGTGTAGGCTCCGCGAACAACTGTCTTGCCGCCAAGCGACTGCGGCGACCATGCAAAGCCGATACGCGGCTGGAAATCCGGCAGTCCATAGACCGACTTGTAGAGAGACCGGCTGTTGCCGCCTACTCCCGCATAGAGGATCTGACCGCTGACGAGATCCAGGTTGTCCTGGCGATTGTTGAGTTCCACCCAAGGCGTGTGCGCCTCGTATCGCAGCCCGAGGTTAAGGGTCAGCGACGGCGAGACACGCCAGTCGTCCTGCGCATACCCGGCGAAGGTCCAGGACATCTGGTGCCAGACGCCTCCGGTGCTGACGCCCTTGCCGGTCGCCTCGGGATAGCCCAGGAAGAAATCTGCCCCTGGATCACCCGAGAACGAGCCACCAAAGAGAATGGAGCCGTACTCGCCGCTGTTACCGCTGTAGAACGTGTTCAGCCGGTATCTCCACATCTGGAATCCGGTTTTGAAAACATGTTTGCCATGCGTGACCGTCAGTCCATCGTCGAACTGAATTACGGTGTCAGCAAAATCCTGGGCGACTACGCTGCTGCCAATGTTGGTCAGGATCGTGCCGGCATTCGGTCCTGGCGCCGTGCCGCCACCGAAGCCAAGCAGCAGCAGTCCAGGTCCAGCGGTATTGGCATTCGCGATTCCCAACTGCGTACCGAGATTCCCCACCTTCGGGTTGAAGGTCGTTCCCGTGCGCACCGTCACCCAACTAGTCCCGAAGCGCAGTTCGTTCAACATAGCGGGGCTGAAGGTGTGCGTTAGTGTTCCGACCACATTGTGAATGGGCGCATGAGTAAAGCTGTCGCCCAAAATCAGCAGCGAGTTGCTGGAAGGATCGTTCTGGTATTCCTGCGAGTATCGCCCCTCAAAGTGGTCCGCCGCAGTGATGTTGTAATCCACCTTGACGTCGCCCTGGTCCGTGTCAAACGCCTGTGTGAAGGTGTTGATCGCGTTATTGATCTGATTGCCGTTGATCGGCTTGGGATAGAAGCTAGACGCAAAAAGATTCGTGGCAACGATGTTCTGTTGTGACAGGGGGATCTGATTGTTCGCGTACGGCTGTCCCGTCACAGGATTCGTCAGTTGCGTCTTCGGCAGGAGCGCGCTGAAATCTCCGTTCCGCTCGGCGTTGGTGAAAACGGTGATGAAGCTGCTGGTCGCCGGATGATCGAAACGCTGTCCCTGGTAATCGACAAAGAAGAACATCTTGTCGCGGATGATCCGCCCGCCCAGCGTGCCGCCGAACATATTCCAGCGCAGAGCGGCCCGCGGCAGTTCGTGCCCCGGTCCCAGGAACTTATTTTCCCACTGGTTTGCGTTCAGCACGTCATTGCGGAAGAACTCCCACAGATCGCCGTGGAACTGGTTCGTGCCCGATTTGATGGAGGCGTTGACGATGCCGCCCTGGAAATTGCCGAATTCGGCCGAAGCATTCGCGGTAATGAGATTGAATTCCTGGATGGCATCCGGAGACGGCGTGAACGCCAGCAGGTTGTCGGATGTCTGGTTGTTATCCATCCCGTCGAGGATGAAGTTGTTGGATTGCTCGCGGTTGCCGTTAATGTACGGCCGTCCGCCGCTCGTATTGTCCCCGCTGTTGAAGCTCGAATTATCCGGGTGAACGCTGCCCGGCGAGAGCAGAGTCAACTCGACATAGTTGCGCGTTGCCAGCGGGATGTTCGTCACCGCTCTGGCGTCCACCAGCGTGCTCACCTGCGTCGTTTGCGTCTGTAGCGCCGGAGCTTCCGACGTCACGCGTACGGTGTTCGTCACGGCGCCGACTTTCATTTTGAAGTCGAGCCGCGCCGTCTGGTTCAGCACAAGCG
The DNA here is from genome assembly GCA_035689925.1 of Acidobacteriaceae bacterium. Classification (GTDB taxonomy): domain Bacteria; phylum Acidobacteriota; class Terriglobia; order Terriglobales; family Acidobacteriaceae; genus Palsa-343. Next base: position 1,433 of record DASSKX010000479.1, on the reverse strand, counting down.
TCATGTGCGACTGAATCGCGGTCTCGAACCCCTGTGCCTCAACCTTCACATCGTAGGTGCCGATGGGAAGGCGCGCGAAGGTGAAGATACCGCCGTCGTTCGTCTTCGCGGCGTACGTGGTGCCGCGCTCTGTGTCGGTGACGGTGATGGTGGCGCCGTTGATCACCGCTCCCCCGGCATCTTCAACAGTGCCGGTTATCGAAGCGGTGGTCTGTTGACTCCACAAAGGAGAGCAGACCCCGAGACTCACGATGAGTGCCATCAGGGTGTATCCCCATATTCGAATCGTCTTCATACTGGCCTCCGTCCTGGTTCTGGGTAAATGGCGGCGTCGACTCTCGGCTCGATGCCGAGGATCAGAGGGAAGAGCCCGATCTTTCAGTAGAACTACGTGACCTGGGTCCCTGGGGGAATTGGTGCACCTGAAGCAGTCTTGCGGCGCGGGATCTGAAGCTACATGGCCTGGGGCCGGAATGAATGGAGCGCGGCCTGGCTTCCGGCGTCTCTGAAGGATCGCCAAGCAGCTCTATAGCACCTCCCAATGCTATAGAGCAATTCGCCGTAGCATGTCAAGTCGCAGGGCTGTGGATATCCGGATTCGAAGACAGCGTTTTTAGATCATCAAAAGCAGAACGGCGCAACGGCGCTGCCCCGCAAGTATCCTCTTCACCGCGTGCGGAGGCCCTGCCGCCATGCGGCGCAAAAGAAATTTCAATTGGGGCTTATTGTTAGCTCTATAGCACTCTGCTAGGATCAACACCGCGCCCTCCAGCCCTGTGGCTCCGGGTAAATCGATTGTGGATAGCCCGAGCGCCCGCAATCGAACCGGCCACAGGCAAATTTGCCGGGCCTGGGGTCAGACCGTGAGCACCATCCCGCGCCGCCTGGAAGAACCGGCCTACAAAAAGATTCAGGGCGCCATTCGCCTGCAAATCGAAGCTGGCCTGTTGAAGCCCGGGAATGTCGTGCCTTCAGAACGCGAATTGGCGCGGGTACATCGCGTGAGCCTGATGACGGCGCGCCACGCTTTGACCGAACTGGCGCGCGACGGTATCGTGGAGCGCCGCCACGGCGCCGGAACCTTTGTCGCGCCACCCAGAGTGCAGTTCAACAAACTGCTCGGCTATACCGAGCAGATGGCCAGTCTCGGCCTGACGGCGCGTTCGCGGATTATCACCTCATCCATCGTCAACCGCGAACCTGAAATTGCGGCCCGTCTCGGTCTCGCTCCCACTGCGCGGATAGCCCGCCTCGAACGTGTGCGGCTCGCGCAGGAGGAGCCCGTCGCGCTGGAGGTGGGATACTGGTCCGAATCCGAATTTCCTGACTTGCTGCGTGACTCTGTGGAGGGCAAGTCGCTCTTTTCCGCACTCGAGCGCGACTGCGGTGTCACTCTGGCCTATGCTGACGAGGAGATCGACGCGACCGATGCC
>DASSKX010000478.1:0-5429 GCA_035689925.1 Acidobacteriaceae bacterium | reverse complement strand
GGCCAGCTCTACATCACCAGCCGGGACGGCAAGGTGGCCGAAATTTATCCGATGCGGGAATGGGAAAAGTTCGAGGCGAAACTGGCTGAAATTCCGAGCTTTAACCAATCCAAAAAGAAGCTGCTCAAGAGGCTGAATTATTACGGCCAGAACTCAGAGATGGACGGGCAGGGCCGGGTGCTGCTGCCACAGATTCTGCGGGAGCAGGCAAGTTTGATGGCGGACGTGGTGGTGTACGGCAGCGAGTGGCACATCGAGGTTGCGAACCGCGAGGCTTACGAGCGCGAAATGGCCGAGGAGCCCATCACGGCGGACGACGAAGCGGAACTTTCGAAGTTTGGTTTGTAACGAAAGGCCCCTCAGGGGGAGCACATGGCGGAACGGGAATTGAACCCCAGACATGTGCCGGTTCTTTTACAACCTGCGATCCGAATTCTGAATGTGCGCCGGGGCGGCACGTATGTAGATGCCACCCTGGGGAATGCGGGCCACGCCAGCGAGATTGCGCGGCGGCTGGGCCCGGAGGGGACGCTGATCGGTTTCGATCGGGACCCGGAGGCGATGGCGCTGGCGAGCGGACGGCTGGATGCGCTGCGGGAGGAGTTGGGGGCGGAGATGCCCCGGGTAATCCTGCACGACGTGGAGTTCTCGCGAGCCGGGGAAAAGCTGGCAGGCCTGAAGGTGGATGGGCTGCTGGCGGACTTCGGGGTCAGCTCGATGCAGTTCGACGAGGCGCATCGGGGATTCAGTTTTCAGGCGGAAGGCCCTCTGGACATGCGGATGAATCCGCGGGAGGGAGTGACCGCCGAACAAGTGGTAAACCAGGCCGGCGAAAAAGAGCTTGCCGATCTGATTTACGAATTCGGAGAGGAAAGGAGGTCGCGGAGAATCGCCAGAGCCATTGTCCGGTCGCGGCCAGTGACGACGACGGCGCAATTAGCCCGAATCGTTGCAGGCGCGGCCGGGGCAATGAAACACGAGCGGATTCATCCGGCGACGCGAACCTTTCAGGCTCTTCGAATTTATGTGAACGGCGAGCTGAGCGAGATTGACGCTCTGCTCCGTATAGCGCCCGAGGTGCTGCAGGGGGGCGGGAGGCTGGTGGTGATCAGCTTCCACTCGCTGGAAGACCGGCGTGTGAAGGATGCGCTGCGCGAGGGAGCGCGGCAGGGGATTTGGGAAGTGCTGACGCGGAAGCCGATGACGGCCGACGCAGAGGAGACGGATCGCAATCCGCGGGCACGCAGTGCGAAGCTGCGGGCAGCGGAAAGGAAAGCAGCTACTAGCTTTTAGCTATTAGCTCTTAGCCGTTGCGTGGCAGATTGGGCGTCACACGCGGGAGAAGGCTAACAGCTAAGAGCTAAAGGCTAAGAGCTAGTACAGGATCGGGCCGGGGTCGTCCTACCGCAACAACGGCGAAAGTAATTCAGGACACCCGCAATACCCCATCCCTTCCAAGATCAGCGACCCTGGCCCGGTCGTTGGAAGGGGACGAAAAGGATAGTTGTTATTTGCTAGTTGTCAGTTGTCAGTGCGAAGCGGCAGACGAGTGGAGAATTTATGGCGACACAAGCGATAGCGGCGCAGACATTATCGGCAGCCGGGCGTGACATGGAGTGGGTGGCCCAGCACAATGCGCTCCTGATGGAGGCGCAGCGGCGCCGCCGTCGCGGCCCGACGCCGGAGGCATTGTTCTCGAAGCGCCTCGACAATACGCGGCTGGTGAAGAGCGCCGATCCGGCGCGTGTGCGCGAGATGCGCAGCTTCGCCTGCGCGATGATGTTTCTGCTGTCGCTCGCACTCATGTATGGATGGCAGCACTTCAGCGCCATCGAATACGGTTATCGCTTCGAAGCGGAGAAGCAGCAGCTACAGCAGCTGGAAGAACAGAACCGCGAACTGCGGCTGACGCAGGCGCAACTGGCGAATCCGACGCGGATCGACAGCATGGCTCGCAATCTTGGCCTCACGGCTCCGCATCCGGGACAGGTGGTTCGTCCGAATGCAGCGGTGATGGCAGACGGAAGTTCGGCGGTGATGGCGAAGGTGGTCCCAGCACCGGCAATGCACTAAGTTACTCGGCGGAGCAGAGGTTTTCTCGGTGAGTCGTTCAGCGTTCTCCTCCGAGCTTCACCCCAGGCCTGACGGTCAGGGTGGTCCACCCCATCGCGCAACACGCGGTGGGGGATTTTTCAGCCCTCCCCCTTCTCATCGACACCTGGTCACGCCCATGCGCCGCTTGCGGATCGTGGGCGTGCTGGGTGTCTTCGTCGTTTGGGCGGTGCTGATCACCGGCCGCATGGTGTGGCTGCAGGTCTTCGAGCACAGCGACTGGCAGCAACGCGCCGAACGCCAGCAGCAGCGGACGTTTCTGGTTGCGCCGCGGCGGGGCGTTCTCTACGACCGCGACCTGCATGAACTGGCGATGACCGTGACGGCGGACTCGGTGTACGCCGTTCCGTCGGAGATGGCCAGCGATCTGGAGAAGCAGCAGACGGCGGCTGCGCTGGCGCGGGTGGTCCATACCGATCCGGAAGATCGCTTCACCTCGGAGAAGCAGATCCTGGCGCGCCTGCGCGATTCGCGCAACTTTGCGTGGGTTGCGCGCAAGGAGTCGCCGGAGGTCATCAGCGAGGTGAAGGCGCTGCATTTGAAGGGCGTCTATTTCCAGAAGGAATTCAAGCGGTTTTATCCGGATAAGCAGCTTGCGGCGCAGGTGCTGGGCTATGTGGGCCTGGATGACGATGGGCTGGCGGGTGTCGAGCAGGATTTCGATAAGGTACTGCACGGAACACCGGGGCACATGCTGACGGCGGTGGACGCGCGCCGGCATGTGCTGGACAGTCATGAGCGTGAACCGCTGCCGGGCGAAAACCTGGTGCTCTCGGTCGACGCGAATATCCAGTTCATGGCGGAGAAGGCGCTGGACGCCAACATGGAGCGCACGGGCGCGGCGAACGGCACGGTGGTGGTGCAGGATCCGCACACCGGGCAGATTCTGGCGCTGGCAATTCGGCCGACCTTTGATCCGAATCGTTTTCGGCGCACCGATCCTTCGCTGCTGCGCGATCACGCGGTGAGCGATGTTTACGAGCCGGGTTCGACGTTCAAGCTGGTGACGTATTCGGCGGCGCTGGAAGAAGGCGTGGCGACGCCGGACAGCACGATCGATTGTCAGGGCGGCTCGATCGTGGTGGCGGGGCGCACGGTGCATGATGCTCCGGGCGAGCATTACGGTGTCGTGCCGCTGGGATTCGCGCTGGCGCAGTCGAGCGACGTGGCAGCGATCAAGCTGGCGCTGCGCATGGGTCCGGATCGCTTCTACAAATACATTCAGGGTTTCGGGTTTGGGAAGAAGAGCGGCATTGAGCTGCCGGGTGAGACGCGCGGCCTTGTGAAGCCGCCGCAGCGCTGGCAGCCGACAACCATCGGATCGATTCCGATGGGGCAGGAGATCGCGGTGACGCCCATTCAGCTGGTGACAATGGCGTCGGCGATTGCGAATGGCGGCGTTTATCTGCCGCCGCACATTGTGCTGGAAAGGACGAACGAGATTCGGGGCAATCCCGGATTGAAGCCTGTGGCGTTTCGCGCGGAAGAAGATTTGCCGAATCCGCTGCCGCCTGGGGCGCACCGCGTGATCAGCGAGATGACGTCTGCGCAGATGCGCAAGCTGATGGAGGGCGTGGTGCTCTTCGGCACAGGCAAACCCGCGCAGCTGGACGGGTACAGCGCGGCGGGCAAGACGGGCACGGCGCAGAAGATCGATCCGAAGACCCACACGTACTCGAAGACGAAGTATGTGGCGTCGTTCGTGGGCTTCGCTCCGGTGAATAATCCGGCGGTGACGATTGCGGTCATCATGGATTCGCCGACGAAGGGCTCACATTTCGGCACGGCGGTGAGCGCGCCGGTATTTCACGATCTGGCGCAGCAGGTGCTTGAGTATCTGGGCGTGCCGCACGATCAGGATTTGAAACCGGTGAAGGAGATTGCGAAGAGCAAGGCTCCCGTGGTGGACGATGTGCCTGAGGACACCACCGCCGACCTGCAGTCGCTGTTTGCCGAGGTGAACCACTTGCCGGCGGACGATCCGCTGAGCAGCAGCGCGCCCCCGGCGGCGCCGGTTGCTGATGATTCTGGTGCACCGGCCGATGCTGCGCAGGTCGCGCAGGCCGCACCCATGACTTCCTCCCCGCAGTCACCTCCCCCGCCCACATTTCTCGCTCACCTGCTTCCTGCTGTGGTGAGTCCGCACCCGCCGAAAGGCTCGGTGTCGGTCGCAACGCAGCAGGTGGCGGTTCCTTCGTTCGCGGGCAAGTCGCTGCGCGAAGTGGTGGTGCAGGCGAGCGCCGCGGGACTGGGCGTGCATGTGGTGGGATCCGGCGTGGCGCGCGATCAGGCTCCTGCTGCCGGGACGATGGTTCCGGCGGGAACGGACATCGTGGTGCAGTTCGGGCACTGACGGGCGAGCCTCGTAGATTCACCGGAACCCAACGCTTACAATCACCTTGTCATGCGCTTTGAAGAGCTGTTGCGCGGGTGCGAGGTCATTCGGCGGGCCGGACCGGACGTGGAGATTGCCGGCGTCGAGTACGATTCGCGCCGCGCTGGTCCCGAGTCGCTGTTCCTGGCCATGCAGGGCGGCACGACGGACGGCAATCGCTACATCGGCAAGGCCATTGCGCAGGGGGCGGCGGCGATTGTCACCGACTCAGCGATGGCGTTCGCGGAGACGGCGCAGCAGCATCCGGAGAGGGCGATTGCGGAGATCCCTGCCGGCGCTGGACGTCGCGCGATGGCGGTGATTGCAGCGAACTTCTTCGGGCATCCGGAGAAGACGCTGGCGCTGAGCGGCATCACGGGCACCAACGGCAAGACAACGACGGCCTTCCTGCTGGACACGATGCTGAACGCTGCGGGACGCACGACGGTGCTGATCGGGACCATTGAGAATCACGTGGCCGGAGCCGTGCGTCCGGCGCCGCACACCACGCCGGAGTCACGCGATCTGCTGGCACACTTTCGCGAGGGCGTCGATGCGGGGGCGACGGAGACGGTGATGGAGGTCTCATCGCACGCGCTGGCGCAGGGCCGCGTGTACAGCCTGCCGTATGATGTCGCGGTCTTCACGAACCTGACGCAGGATCATCTCGATTTTCACGGCACGATGGAGAATTACTTCGCCGCAAAGGCTGCACTCTTCGACGGCAGTCTGGGCCAGGCGCCGCGGGTGGCGGTCATCAATATTGATGATGAGTGGGGTACGCGGCTGGTCGAGATCGCGCGCCAGGCGAAGGCGGAGGTTTTTTCGTATGGGTGGGCGGCGGGAGAGTTTCGCGTCGCCGAGGCGCGCATGTCCGCCGCGGGGATGTCGTTTGAGCTGATCACGCCGCAGGGGACGGCGCAGGTGGAAACGCATCTCATCG
>DASSKX010000477.1:0-10393 GCA_035689925.1 Acidobacteriaceae bacterium | reverse complement strand
CACAGATAGACGCGGATCGCATCGTAGCTGCACACCGTTGGTGAAACCTGAGGTGGATTGCTCGTCCTCACCTCGGTCCAGTCGGAGACAAACCCATGCGGCGCGGAGTCCTTGATCAGAGCCGGAATCGCAGCGGCTATTTTCTTCCAGGGCCCATCGGGCACGAATTCGCCCAGCCCAAGAATTACCTGGAGAGGCACATAGCTGGCGTTCAGGCGGTAAGAGTTGCCATGCTGGAACCCTGTTGGCCCTGGTGCCAGCATCGTGCCCAGTCCCGGCACTTCGACGACTTCATCGCTGGCAATGCGGTGCGCCAGAGCGAGCCCCAGCCTGGTGTAACGCGGTTCCTTCCACATCTTGCCGGCGACAAGCAATGTATATGCCATCCAGACATCGGCGTCCGACGCCGAATTGCTGTCCAGCGCGTGCCATTGACCATTGCTGCTGCGGCCCCATAACCACGATGGCAGATGCGTGCTCAAATCGCTCTGCGCCAAATTCTGTTCCGTCCAGCGCAGCAGGCCGTCGAATCGCGAACGATCATTGGCGACCAGCGCGAAGAACATTCCGTACGCCTGGCCTTCCGAGGTTGTGCGATCGCCTGCACTGTGGTCAATGACCCGCACCTGCTGATCCATGAACCCGGCAGTGTAGCTTTTCCATAGTGACGGCCAGTCCTGCGCCCTGCAGCTCGCTGGAATCATGAGTGATAGCAGCACGACCAGAGCCGCCTTCATCGCGTATCGTTTCGTTTTCATGCCAGAGATGGTGTTTTTGGATGGGGGCCGCGCCTGAACTGGTTTTCTTTTGGCCGCGATCGCTGTTAAACATCTGGTAAACATAGTCTTTTCAGCGCGACAGATTCTTGCCGCCCGCAGGACCGCGCCAATCGCGCAACCTGATTCTTCGTTCCCGCACCTAATCGACTAACACCGACGTGTGACAACGAGAGAGTGATAGCGCGGCACGTAAAAGTCGTTAAATGTGCAGCTTCTCTCCCTGATTGTCACCGGCGGATCTGGCCCGGATGTTCTGCATAAATTTCCTGCTCAGAGAACAGGATCTGCTATGCCCCGCTCTCACGGCCAGAATCCGCAGCCAGACTTAAATTTTCCACCGGTTCTGGCAGGGTTCCTGCTGCGCTCCAGGTGGCAATTGTTGAGGTGAACCGCGTGACCGGATCTGTCCCCCGATGCGGATGGGTGTCGTATCTGCAGTCGTTGCTCCTGGGTTTTTGGGCTCTGGCGGCTATTGCCGCGCTGTGCCCGCTGCTCATTCTGCCGCTTTCCTGGAAAGAACAGGCCATCTTCGGAGCGGTCCTCATCGGGATCGCAATGGTTTTGAACATCATCTCGCGTTCTCTTACCACCACCATGCTGCTGATGGCGGTGTCGGTCTTCTGCACGTTGCGGTACGGCTACTGGCGCGTGGTCCAAACCTGGCAGGGCATCAACAGCGCAGGCCACATTCATCGCTGGGATACAGCGTTTGTCCTGTTGCTTCTCGCCGCTGAGTTCTTCGCGTTCTCCACGCTCGTCCTCGGATATTTCCAGACGCTTCGCCCCCTGAAGCGTCCGCCGCTTCCACTCGAAGGAGATCCGGCGGAGTGGCCCAGCGTGGACGTGCTCATCCCCACGTACAACGAGCCTCTGCACGTTGTGAAAGGCACCGTACTCGCCGCGGCAGCGCTCGACTATCCGGCCGATAAACTGCGCGTCCTGCTGCTCGATGATGGCCGCCGCGATGAGTTTCGCGAATTCGCGGAGCAGGCCGGCGTGGAATACGTTACGCGCAACAACAATGCGCACGCCAAGGCCGGAAACATTAACCATGCACTTACGCGACTCAGCGGCGAATTTGTCACGATCTTCGACTGCGACCACGTCCCGGTGCGTTCATTTCTGAAAACCACGCTTGGCTGGTTTCTTCGCGATCGCGATCTTGGACTGCTGCAGACGCCCCATCACTTCTACTCACCGGATCCGTTTGAGCGCAACCTGGGCCAGTTCCGCAAGGTCCCCAACGAGGGCGAGCTCTTCCATCGTCTTGTGCAGGATGGAAACGATCTGTGGAATGCCAGCTTCTTCTGCGGCTCCTGCGCGGTGATCCGCCGCAGTGCCCTCGATGAAATTGGCGGAATCGCCGTGGAAACGGTCACGGAGGACGCGCATACGGCTCTGCGCCTGCAGCGCCGCGGCTGGAACACGGCCTATATCAACATCCCCAAGGCAGCCGGACTCGCGACCGAGAGCCTCGCCGCGCATATTGGGCAGCGCATTCGCTGGGCTCGCGGCATGACGCAGATTCTGCGCCTCGAGAACCCGCTCTTTGCCTCCGGCCTGAAACTCTCACAGCGTTTGTGCTACTTCAACGCGACCACCCATTTCCTGTTCGCGATACCGCGCCTGATCTTCCTCACGGTCCCGCTCGTCTATCTTCTGCTCGGAAAGGTCAACATATACGGCTACACCTGGGCCGTGCTGGCGTACGCCTTCCCGCACATCATCCTTTCGAATCTGACCAATTCGCGCGTCCAGGGACGTCATCGCCATTCCTTCTGGAATGAAGTTTACGAAGTCGTTCTCGCGCCCTACATCCTCTTTCCCACGCTGCTGGCGCTCATCAATCCGAAGCTCGGCAAGTTCAACGTGACCAGCAAGGGCACCGTGATGCGACGCTCGTATTTCGATCGGCGTATCGCTGTACCTTACCTCCTGCTGCTGGCGCTGAACATCGCCGGTCTGGTGATGGGAGAACACCGCTATTTCGCGGATCCAGCCCATCGCGACACCGTCATCATGAACGGCGCCTGGACGCTCTACAACACCCTGATCCTCTCGGTGGCCGCATCCGTGGCCTTTGAAAAGCGAAGACTGCGCTCGGGCGCTTGCCTGCGTGCGCGCATTCCCGCTGCCCTGAAGTTCGACAGCGATCCCGATTATGAATTCGAAGGACCGCTCGCCGGCGATACCCTCCAGATTTCGCCCAGCGCTGTGGCGCTGAAGCTCGACAAGTCAGTCGAACTAGCCCGCGGCGCTCCCGTCCTGCTCACGCTTGGCGAAGGGCGAGACCGCTGCGATGTTCCAGCCCTCGTCGCGCACTCTGCCGGACGGCGTCAGCATCTGTTCATTCCGGAACTCAACGAACAGCAGGAGGAGCAGCTCGATCGCCTGCTGCGCTCGCAGCGAAGAGCGTGGCGTGCACTCCGCCACGCCGAGGGCCGCGACCGCCCGCTGCGCAGTTTGCTGCAGATTCTCTGGCTCGGCGTGCGTGGCCTGGTGCTGCTTCCGATTGGCTTCCTGATGCCGCCGCCATCAGCCGATGACGAGCCGTTGCCCTCGCGCCGCAGAAGAAGGGCCACATCCATCGCCGTTCCAGGTTTGCTCCTGGCAGCTCTGTTGCTCGCTCCCGGATCGCGGGCGCTGGACAAGCCCGCCCGCCCCCCCGCCGGGGCGAGCCATGCGGAACAGGCGCCGCCCGCCAACTTCCACGACGAAATTGCGCTGGGTAAGTCCAACGGCACAACAACAAGCATGTCGCTGCAGCGCAGCGGGGCATCACTGAATTTCTTCTTTGGCGAACCTGTCACAAAGGTTCCCACTGCGGCCGTGCTGCACCTCAGCTATGCGGCTCCCGACCTGCGTCCGAACGAGGCCCGTCTCGCTGTATCCCTGAACGGCGCGGAAGTTGGAACGATTCCCCTCGTCCCCGGAGCTACACAACAGGCGGAATTCCCGCTGCCGACGGACCTGCTGACCAGCGATACGACCCTCACGCTCGAGTTGCAGGGGACCTGTGCGCAATGCGTTACGAGCGGCAGGCCCTGGGTCGTACTGAATCAGGGCAGCAGCGTGAGTCTCAGCGGAACCAGACTGCCCATCGGGAACGATCTCTCCCTGCTGCCCCTGCCATTCTTCGATCCAGCCGGGATCGGCTCCTGGAGCTTGCCGGTTATCTTCGGCCAGCAGCCGGATCACACCACGCTTGAGAGCGCTGCGCTCGTTGCGTCCTGGTTCGGAGTGCTGTCGGACGTTCGCGGCGTTCACTTTCCTGTCAGCGTTGGCGAAATCCCGCCCGGCAACGCTGTGCTCTTTGCGCTGCGCGGATCGAGCGTGCTCGCCGGCGTCTCGCTCCCGTCAGCAGCCGGTCCTTTGGTTGCAATGCGTGAAAATCCCCGCGATCCTTACGGCAAGTTGCTGATCATCACCGGCGAGCATCCCGAAGATCTGCTGCAAGCCGCGCGCGCGATGACCAGCGCCAAATGGTTTCCTCATGTGGAGACCGTCAGCGCCCACGCTGTGCCGATCGCTGCGCAGCCCCCTTATACCGCGCCGCGCTGGCTGCAGACCGACAAGCCTGCTGCCGTCGGCACCTACACAACCGCCGAACGCCTGAAGCTGCAGGGAACCGGATCGATCAACCTCTATTTCCGCCTGCCCCCGGACCTCTTCCTGCGCGCCCGCCAGTCTGTTCCATTGCTGCTCAAGTTCCAATATGGCGGCGCACCCAACGGCTCGCATCCCGCCGTCAGCGTGCGCCTGAATGGGAAAGACATCGACAGCATGCAGCTAAAGCCGTCTTCCGCTGCGGCCGGCGAGTCGGAAATTTTCCGCCTCCCCACCGGCAGCATGCTCCCCTACACCAACACGCTCAGCGTCGACTTCTACTTCGCGACCAATACTCCGCCGGCGGATGCGCGGCCGTTCTTTGCGATCGATCGGGATTCCACCATCGATCTGCGCGCTCTCCCGCACTCCGTCGTGCTGCCTCGTCTCGAACTGTTTGCCGATGCGGGCTATCCGTTTACCGAGTGGCCTGACGGTAGCCGCACCGCCGTCATCATGCCCGGCACACCCGGTCCGGCCGGAGACGAGGCGTTGTTGGATATGGCAGGCTTCTTTGGCGCGCAAACAGGAGCGCTCGCAGCGGGGCTCGAAGTCACCGACCCTGCGCATGTTGACTCGGTAGCAGGCAAAGATCTCGTCGTGATCGGCACGCCTCAGTCGCAGCCGCTGCTCGCCGAGTGGGCAAGCGCGATGCCGCTCGACTTGTCTGGATCCGACCTGCGTGTCCACCAGGCTCCGGAAACAAGCCTCCTGCTGCATCCGGAGTGGCCCTTCCAGCAATCAGACAGCGATCGTCTCATCAGCGCTGTGAACGGAGATACCACCAGTGTCGGGCTCTTCGTGGAGAGTTTTGTCTCGCCGCTTCATCCCGATCGCATTGCAGTCGCCATCGTTCCGCACGGCGACAACGCAGCGCCGGCTGTTCGCGCGCTGTTTACTCCCTCGGAGCGGCAGGGCCCCGTTTACGGCGGCGTAGCCATTTCTCAGGATGGGCGTTTCCAGTCCTATCTGACCGGAACAATGGCTTACCATGCGGGACGATTCAACGAGTATCAGTACGCAACCGTCCTCCTGTTTGAAAACTATCGGGTGATTCCTGTCCTCGTTCTCTTTCTTGCCATATTGATTGCTGCCTGGGTGCGCTGGAGTACCGAGCGCGTTGCCGCACGGCGTCTGGCGGCGTGGGCCACCAATCGAGGCTGATATCAATGAGATTTTCGTTTCGTTCTTTTCTTCTGCTCACGCTGTTCCTCTCCGGAGCCTTATCTGCTCTGCCGCAGAAACAGGGTGGAGTTGACATCCTTCTTTCGAATGCGCGTTCCCTTGAGGCGCGCGGTCGCATCGACCTGGCTGCGCAGAACTGGCACAAGGTTCTGCTGGTCGATCCCAACCAGACTGAAGCTCTGGCCGGCCTTGCCCGCAATGCGAAGGAAAACGGCCGCATCGACGAAGAGCGCTCCTGGCTTGATCGCCTGCGGAAGATCAATCCTCGTGATCCTCAGATCGCAGCCGTTGAAAAGCTCCACGTCTTCACACCCGCGGAGCGAAGCCGCCTCGACGAAGCCGGGCGAATGGCAATGCAGCATGAGCCCGATCAGGCAATGAAGATCTACCGGGAGGTTCTCGGTGATCAGCCGCCGCCGCTCGGCAAATACGCGCAACCGTTCTACGAAACGGAAGCCGCCAGCAGGGGCGGAAAAGAAAAGGCCATTGCGCAGCTTCGGCAGCTCTGCGCTCAAAATCCCAGACAGGAAGTCTATCGTCTGTGGCTCGCGACAATCCTGTCCTATGACGCGAAGACGCGCACGGAAGCGTACCAGCAGTTCGAGTCGATTAAGGATCCAGGCGTCGCCGAGCAGGCGCGCGGTCCCTGGCGCCGGGCATTGATGTGGGACAAGCAGAATCCGGAGGCGCTCGCGCCAATGGAGGCCTACGTTCAGCGTTATCCCGACCCGGAACTCCAGCCCATCGTCGACGGCCTCCGTGCTAAACAACAGCAGCAACTGACCGATGCCAGCCGGGAACAAGGTTTCAAGGCACTGAAGGGCGGCAACGTTGAAGCAGCGGCGGCGCGATTCACAGAGGTCCTCCGTCGATCCCCCAATGACGTGAATGCCCTCGTCGGACTTGGCTATGCGCGCCTCGACGAAAAGAGATTTAGTGATGCACTGAGCCTCTTCGATCACGCCCGCAATCTTGCTCCGCAACGGCAGGACGCACGCGATGGATACACCAATGCGAGCTTCTGGCTCACGATGCAGCGCGGCGCGGCCGCTCAGCAGCGTAAGGATCCTGCAAACGCAGTCCTTGCGTATCAGGAAGCCCTGACTCTCCGTCCGTCCGATCAGGGAGCGTTGCTGGGTCTCGCGAACGCATTCATGAACCAGAAGAAGTTCGCGGATGCCGAAACAATGTTCCGGCAGGTGCTCACCCAGTCGCCGAACAATCCGGAAGCCACGGCCGGCATGGCCTTTCTCCGCCTCAATCAGGGCCGATTCGACGAAGCGGCGACGCTCTTTGCTAGAGCGCACACTCTTGAGCCCAATCGGGCGGACGTGAGTCAGGGTCTGCAGAAGGCAAAATTCTGGGGAGTGATGAACCGGGCGGCTCTTGCCCTCAAACAGAATCAAGCGAAGGATGCGATTGCTGCGTACCAGCAGGCACTTCTGCTGAATCCCAATGACAAGGACGCCATGCACGGTGTGGCGAATGCCTCCATGCGCGCTGGCGACTACAGCGGTGCAGTGAAGATCTACACGCGCCTGACAACAGCATTTCCGGCCGATGAAGCCAACTGGCTCGGACTCATCCAGGCACAGATGGACGGCGGCGATATGCAAGGCGCGATCGCAACCACCCAAAGGATTCCGCCAGCCGTGAAGCTCCGCCTCGAGCAGCGCTCCGACTATTACTCTGAGTTAGCGCTGATCGACTACAAAATGAATCGGACGGCAGCCGGCGATCAGGCGCTCCAGCGCGCGCTGCAACTCTCCAGGACCTCCGATACCCCCGACGCCCTCGCCGCTCGCCTCCAGGTTGCCGCCGCATTCATGGAGCAGGGCAAAACACTTCTGGCCATAGAAATCTACCAGCAGGCAACGGAGGCGCATCCCGATGATCCGAGCGGATGGGAAGCTCTGGTGGGCGCCTACACACGCGAAGGGCATTTCTCGCAGGCGATCACCGCTGTGCGCTCGATGCCGCAAAGCGCCTACCAGGCAGCGATCAAAAACGCCGGATTTCTCAATTCCGTCGCCCTCATTTACTCGGCGCGTGGCCAGTGCTCCGAGGCGGAGCACGTCCTGCAGCGGTCGATCAGCCTCGAACGGGCGAGCGGCCGCCCGCCCTCGGAAGGCACGCAACTGCAGCTCGCAGACGTTCTCATGCGCAGGCACAGATACGACACCGCAGAGGACGTCTACTACGACATCGTCGGGCGAGATGCAAACTCCGCCGATGCCTGGCGAGGTTATCTGGCTGTCCTTCACCGACGGCGAGCCGACCAGACCCTCGTCTCCGAGCTTCCGCGTGTGCCGGCTTCTGTTCGCACGCAACTGGAAACCGATCCCAGCTTCCTGATCCTGGAGGCGAGCGCCTACTCAACCGTGGGACGCAATCAGGATGCTCTGCCGCTGCTGGTCAAGGCGCGCTCTCGATTCGCAGCACAACATAAGCAGCCGCCGGTCGATCTGGATCTGCAGACCGCCTGGACGATGCTCACGGTATCTCCGGGAGAGCCAGGCCTCAGCGATCTTCTGCAAAGCACGAAAAGCCGGAGCGGCCTCGATTACAAGCAGCGCCAGGCCATCCAGGAGCTATCGTCGCTCTGGAGCGTGCGCCGCGCTGAACTCCTTGCGGAGAGCAAGCCGCAGGAGGCGCTGTCCATCCTTACGGACGCAGCCCGAGAGTATCCTCTCGATCGCAACATTCATGTGGCTCTCGCTTCCCTGTACCTGAAACGCGACGACAAGCAAAAGGCGCTCGACGTCTTTCAGACGTGGGGCATGACCGGAGCGCAGGCCGGTGATTATCGCATTGCCGCCGGCGCGGCTCTGTCAGCTCATAAGAATCAGCTGGCCGAGCAGTTCCTGGAGCGAGGACTCCGACGCTTTCCCACCGATCCTCAGCTGATGCACATGAAAGCGCGGCAGGACATCGCCCGGGGCGACTACGAACAGGGCGAGCGCGAATTGAAATCCGCTATGCTCGCACTGCGCGACGGAGCCACATCAGGAGCGCAGACAAAGCCCGTGCCCTCGACCGATCAGCAGCATGCCGGCGCGGCGCTGGTCAATCAGGAGAATGCCGCAGCAGCATCGGGCGCGAGCGAGTCCGGCCCGCCTTGCAGCCCCGAGCCGGATAGCAGCACCGTTGGGGAAGCGAGTATCCGTCCGATGGCTCTCGTGTTCGTCGTCCCCCATCGTCATACGCGTTATCAGGTTCGTGACCAGGTGCAGAATACGCAAAGTGCCACTACCCCGGCGCCGCCGCCTCGGGTCCAGCAGCAACAGGAAGCACAGCAAATACAGCAGGAATCAGAGGCAGTCACCGACCGCAACACGCCGCTGATCAATGTCGGAGGCGTAGGCGCAGGACGCCTCGGCGATCCCGGCATCGACCAGCTGATCCTCGGCGAGACGCTTCTTGGCGGTGCGTACACGGCTTCAAACCAGGTACGATTCGGTATCCAGGCAAATGGTGTCTATGCCTACAGCGGAACACCTGATGGCAGTTCAACGCTGAAGTACGGCACGCTGCCGGCAGGCGCCACATTTGCCCAGCAGGACCAGTTTGGCTATGGCGGTTTCGCTGAGATATCGACCAATACCTTCGGCCTGATGGGCGGCACTTCGCCTCAGGGCTTCCCCGTTCATAATCTGATCGGCGGAATCCGCTTCCGGCCATTCAATGGTCCGTTCACTTTCCTCGGGCTGCGCGACAGCGTCAAAGACAGCTTGCTTTCCTACGCGGGCGCTCGTGATCCCCTCACCGGCATCCGCTGGGGAGGTGTGGTTTCCAACACCGCGACAGTCAAATTCGATTCGGCTCCCTCCAACGGATCGGTCTACAAGAGATTCGGCGAGTACGCCTCGGCGAGTTACTCGCTCATTCAGGGCCGTCATGTGCCGGATAACTGGCGCGGAGCAGCCAATGCGGGATTCTACTGGCAGATGGTGCAGGGGCTGACCGTCGGCGTCAATGCCGCCGGTATGCACTACCAGAAGAATCTCAAGTACTTCTCGTTCGGTCAGGGCGGATATTTCAGCCCGCAGGAGTACTACCTGGCGTCCATCCCGATCTCCTGGTACTCGCGCCACCCACGCTTCGAATACGCGATCCGATTCAGCGGAGGCGTGCAGTACCTCAACGAATCCGCAACGCCGTACTACCCGGTCCTGCCGGGCTCCACACCGGTGAAGCAGGGTACCTACGCAGCGAATCATAGTGCGGCGCCCAACTACGATGCCGATATCCGCCTCGGCTATCGGATGACGCCGCATGTGTACCTCGGCACGTTCGCAACCGCGAATAACGCCGAAAACTACTATTCCCAGAGCGCGGGATTCACGTTGAGGTTCCTCATCAATCCGATTCCCACCAGCACTGATCTCCGCGTCAATTCAATTCCGGACTGGACCGGCCAGCAGCCCTTTGCAGTCCAGTAAAGATACGTTAGCTGCCGGCGCGAGAAATCTCCGCCGGCAGCCACCTGGCAGCCGTGGCGATCAGGATGATGCCAGCCATGACGTAAACAATTGCCGACGATGCAATCGCCTGACCCAGAGAGATATGCATGGACAGAAAGCCGATGGCCACCGGTGCCGCGCCGCCGCCCAGCAACCATCCGATGCAGTTCATCAGCCCGCTCACCGTTCCGCGCGATC
Source organism: Acidobacteriaceae bacterium (assembly GCA_035689925.1). Lineage (GTDB taxonomy): Bacteria > Acidobacteriota > Terriglobia > Terriglobales > Acidobacteriaceae > Palsa-343. The sequence continues at coordinate 162 of DASSKX010000477.1, read as the reverse complement.
GAATCGGCACTACATCGAACGCCGCCGCAAAGATGTTGGAGTCATAAACACCTTTGCACAGCCCCCACAACACAAGCCCTGCGATCACGGCGCGGAGGGAGTGACTCAATCCGCTCCAGACCACAAAAGGAGCTCCCAGCAGCACTCCGCCCGCCTGCACCC
>DASSKX010000476.1:0-5896 GCA_035689925.1 Acidobacteriaceae bacterium | reverse complement strand
GATTGCTGAACCCATTCGCGAGAATGGCGATTTCGTTCTGGTTATAGTTGATGCCAAACCCGCCGCGCAGCACCGCCTTGCCATTCGAGGACTTTGGCTGCCAGGAAAAGCCGATCTGCGGCCCCCAGTCATTCTTCGGCGCGTTAAACAGGCCACCGCCCACTTGAATGCGCAGGCCGTCCAGCGGATTGGCTCCCGTCCCGAAACGCAGCACGTCCAGGTTGTTCTGCTTCGCGTAATAGGTTCCAAAGTACGACCAGCGCAGGCCGGCGGTGATGGTCAGGTTCGGCCGAACTTTCCAGTCATCCTGAACGAAGAACCCCCAGATATTCTCGCGATCGTCCTGGCGATTGGAGAACGGGACGCCGGTCGAATGGTTAAATTCGCCGCTTTCGGAATAGGGAGCGTCATTCGAGAAGGCCCACAGGTTGTGGAAATGGTATTGCGGACGCGCGGCATAGATCGGGTTGTTGAGATAGTAGAGGCGGGTCAGTTCGCCGCCAGCCTTGATGCTGTGGTTTCCCAGCACCTTGGTCAGGACGTCGTTGTAACTGTAAGTCCACTGATTCAGATCGGAAGGGCCCGGCGCGCCGAAATAGCTGTTCCCAAAGTCTGCTGTGCCGATGTTGTCGATGAAGTCCTGCGGAAGCCCAAAGGCCTCCTGCGGGTTGCTGCTCGCTTCGTCCCATCGCCAGCCCGCGGCATTGGCACGAGCCTGGTTCAGCAAAGTCGGCGAGAAGGTGTGATTCCAGATGAGCGTATAGGCGGTGTTGACTTGCGTGTGGTGCCACAGGTTTTGTGAGCGGACCGGACCGTTGTAAGACGTCTTCGTGAGCGGAACCCAGTAGATGACGAAGGTCAGCCGATCATTGGCAGTGACATTGGCATCGAGTCGTCCGTTGTACTGCGTCTGCGAAATTGTGTTTGGATTTACCGTGTTGAAAAACGCAATATCGGGAACTCCGTCCAGACCGCCGCCCACACCCGGAGTATTCGCGTTGCCGCCATACGTCAGATCCTGCCTGCCAATACCCGCCGTGAGCGGAGACCCCACGTCGAGGCCACCTGACACCGTTCTGCAATTCACGCCTTCGATGAGCCCGATGTCACCGCACGATTTGCTCAGCATCGCATTCTGCGCAACAGCAACGCCCTTCTGACTCAGGTACTTCGAAGCAATGCTGCCCGAAACCGCACCGGACGAGTCGAACTGCGGTGTTTCATACCACCGCTGCTCCGTCGCGCTGGAGGAAAACGGGCTGGTTTCGAAGGCAAAGAACGCGAACACTTTGTCCTTCCAGATCGGCCCCCCGAGGCTGCCGCCCCAGTTGTTGAAGCGCGACGGATCGCGATTAACACCTCTGGACGCTGCACGGGCCGCAGCTGTTGCGCCGGTAGGCGCCTTGTTCGACTGCGTACCGTTCCAGCGCTGGAACGCATTCAACCCTGGACGCGAAGCCTTGAAGAATGCGCTGCCGTGGAAATTGTTGGTGCCGCTTTTGGTGGTGACCTGAATCTGCGCACCGCTGAAGCGCCCGTACTGCGCGTCATAGTTGTTGGCCACGACGTGCACGTCGGAAACGGATTCTTCCGTCGGCGTGATTATCGAGGTCCCACCCCAGACAGCGCTCGTCGTGCTGATACCGTCGATCGAGATGCCGTTCGTCTCGTACTGCCCGCCGAGATCCTGAATTTGCGGGCCGTTCTCGGTCTGGAAGATACCAGCCGAAGAAGCCGCCGTTCCGCCCGGCCCCTGATTTCCAGGCAAGTTGAAGGAACCGCCTCCACTGGACTGCGCCGCATCCCCAATTACTCCCGGCGTCAACTGAGTCAGCTGGAACACATCGCGGTTGAACGACGGCATGTGCTGGATTTCGTTGCTGGTGATATTCGCGCTCAGCGTTGCCGTTTCGGTCGGCAATCCATGCGTCGTGGAGGTGACAGTGACCGTCTGTTCGGTCTGTCCAAGTTGCATCTCAACGTTCAGTTGATTCGCCTGCTCTGGGATAATCTCCACCTGGTTCAAAGTTTTGGACTGAAAGCCTGGATGGGTCACGGTCAGACGGTAGGGCGCCGGTGCCAACCCGTTGAAGGTGTAAATGCCTTCGGCATTGCTGGTCGTCGCCTGGGACCGATTCGTCTGTATGTCCGTCAGCGTGACCTGGGCGCCCGGTATCACGGCGCCCGATGGGTCGGTGACGGCTCCCCGCAACGAACCCGCTAACTGTGCCTGCAGGTGAGGAGTGAATATCAACACCGCCAGAAGCACGAGTGAGATGCGCAGCAGGATCCCAAGGCAAATGTTCGAGTAAGCGCGGCAGGACATGCTCCGCCCGACGCAGAGAGTGCGTGAGTTACGGATTTGCATACTGACCTCTCCTGAAAATGGTGCGGTCCTTAAGACGGCGATCTGGCTGTCCGCGTTGTCTCATTCCCGCCCGTCGGAGGGTTCTTGCGCAAACGGTTGTGCATTGCTGCACAACCGTTTGCACCAGTAATAGTCCGCTGGACCGTCTGAGCCTCGCCTGCCTGAGATTGTGCTCGCCTAACCTGAGTTCTCCCCGTCAACTGACTCAGCGCAGCGGCGCTTCCTGCCGCTGCGCCGCCCAGCATTTGCCCGACCATGCCCGCCGTTCCACAGACATCTGATCCTCTGCACGCATCCCAGTGATAAAGCAGAAAGAGAATCCAGAGGTGCTGCCTCCACCGAAAGGAAGAACTATGTCTGACGTTGTAAACGCGATATCCACCAACTTCAGGATGAGCCAAACCGAACAGCAGGTTCGGTACGGCATCGGGTCCGCCGCAGCCGCAGCCGCAATCTTCGCTCCCCTGAACTATGCCTGGAAAGGTGTGCTGACCGGCGTTGCGGCCCTGGGCATCCTGTCGGCCGTCTATGGATGGTTCCCCGTTAAATCCTGATCGAAGCTGAGTTACCCAGCCGATGCCGGCGCTGTCGCACACCGCCGCGGTGGCCCCGGCGTCGGCTACTGTCCGTCCTTCACGTACCGGAGACGCGGGGCACGTGTTAAGCGCTCCACCTGAAAGAGCTGTTGCGCAACGTGGCATTCCGCGCTGCTATTCTCGGGTTGTGAGCAGCCCGCCCGGACTTTCTCCGGATCCGCAGGTGATCCGTATCCCCTTCGTTCAGCTCGTCGAATGCCTGCGCTCCGCATTGCTCCGCCTTGGCTTCGAATCCGAAGACGCGGAGCTGAGCGCGCGCCTGTTTGCCGAAACCACGCGGGACGGCGTCTATACGCACGGGGTGCGCCGTTTCCCACGCATGGCCGCAACGGTCCGCAACGGATCCATCCAGCCCACCGCCCATGCCACCCGTATCGCCACTTTTGGCGCGCTGGAGCGCTGGGATGGCCAGCGTGGCCCGGGAAATGTAAACGCGTGGCGCTCGATGCAACGTGCCATCGAACTGGCCTCGCAGTTCGGCATCGGCTGTGTCGCCCTCGCGAATACGAATCACTGGATGCGCGGGGGGAGCTACGGATGGCAAGCCGCCGACGTGGGCATGATTGGCATCTGCTGGACGAACACGATGCCGAACCTGCCACCCTGGGGCGGCACCACCCCGACCCTCGGCAACAATCCTCTGGTGCTGGCCGTGCCGCGCAACTCGGGTGCGCTGGTGCTCGACATTGCCATGTCGCAGTTCTCGTATGGTGCCCTCGAGGCTTATCGCGCGCGCGGTGAGCGGCTCCCGGTCGTTGGCGGATTCGATGCGGAAGGCCAGCTCACCACTGATCCCGGCGCGATCGAGGCGACCAGGCGTGCGGTGCCCATCGGCTACTGGAAGGGCGCAGGACTGTCCCTGATGCTTGATCTGATCAGCGCACTGCTCTCTGGAGGCAAACTCACCGCGGAAATCCCTGCGGACTCTCTGCGCGAAACCGAGGTCTCGCAGGTGTTCATCGCTATTGGCTCCGACGAGCGCTTCGGTCGGATGGCCGATGCAGCCGCAGAGGACGCCATCCGGTTCCTCCGGTCCTCCGCTCCCGCAGGCACAGCACAGGTTCGTTATCCCGGTGAGCAAACCCTGGCTATCCGCGCCGCGAACATGCAATACGGAATCCCCGTGGAGCGCCCCCTCTGGAACGAGCTCGAGCAAATGGCGATCGGATAGTTCAGGTCCGATCAGCAAAGGTCCTGCTGGGTTAGTGCACGATGAACCGCACCCCGAAATTCGGGAAAATTGGCGTCTGATCCTCCTCCGCAACTGGTTTCTGAGGCTGCCTGGGTTCCCACACATTGCGTAGAAAATTGGGACGATTCAATACGTTTTCCACGCCGCCGTAGAGCACAAGGTGCTTGCCGCGCAGCTGGATATCCTTGTCGATCTGAGCATCCAGCCGACTGTAATACCGGCCACGAACCGCGTTCATTCTGCTCACGTCGTAAATCGGCCGGTTCTGTGCCAGCGCATCGGATAAGTCATAGGGAGTGAACGGGCGCCCACTCGTGTAGGTGTATCGCGTTGACAGCTCATAGCCACGCCGCAGCGTCTGATGGCTGGCAAAGTTGACGATCCATGGAAAATCGAAGTTGCTGGGACGCATCAATCGGTCTGTTCCCGCAAACATCGCCCGGGAATACGCGACGGAGCCTCGCACATCGAGATGCCTTCCGAAGTGGCTCGTCTCCGACACCTCGATGCCCGACGACCGTCCCCGGCCGCTGCTGTTCATCCGCAGCCAGACCACCTGATCGCTCAGACTGGATGCCAGATTGTGAAATGTCACGGATGGGTATTCCGCTGAAGCCGGAACGCCGGTATATGTCTTTTCGAAAGCTTCCGCGTGAAAGGCAGCCTTCGCGCCATGCGTCCAGTCCACACCAACGATCTCGTGCGTCGCGCGCATCGGGCTCATGCTCCGATTCTGCGAGAAGGCGAGCATGTAAACATAAGGAGGCAATTGCGCATACTCCGCATACGCGACTTGCAGCGCAAGCGACCGGTTGATCCAGTAGCGCGCGCTTGCACGCGGTGTGAGCGTCGTGTGACTGCCAAAGGCAAACGTCTGCAGCCGCGCTCCGCCGCTGACAGCAAGAGCTTTCCAGGCATGAAACACCAGCTGAGTAAACGATCCTGTTTCTCCCGTCGCAAGATGCGACGAGAACGAAGTGGCCTCGGTGCGTGCTGGATCGGCGGAATAAGGCGAAGCGATGCCGACCGGCTGTGCGATCGCGTAGTGCGGCCGATCCAGCTGAACGGAGCTTCCTGCATCGAGGGAGACGCGGCTGGCTGTACGCTGATACCGGTATCCTGCCGTGGTGAAGGCGTCATTCGAGCGATCCCCGTAAACGGGTGTGACCACCAGCCCGGGAACGCCATTCCTGCAGTCATCGTTGTCCGGCCCGTAATACTGCTGATGCAGCGGATCAATGAGCTGATCGTCCTGGCTGATATGCTCGACCTGCTCGGAATCGCTGACCGTCACGATGCCGAACGACTTCGGCGAATACACGCGCTGCCACTCGAGACCGGCGCTATTTCTCCATCCCCGGTAATGCGAATCGATGGTGCTCGTCTCAAGACCGTTCTTGGCACAGGGAACCACATCCAGGGAGTCCATTCCAGCCACATCCAGCAGCGTGAGCCGGTTTCCACGCGCGTCGCTGCGCCGGAAACGCAGCAGCGCATTCGTGTAGGCGGGCAGCCGCGCGCCAAAACTGCTGCCCAGCGCGTTGATGATGCCGTGGTGTGCCGAGACAAGCAAATTGCCTCCGCCGAGGACTCGCTCTTGCAGTCCGCCAAAACCCTGGATCCCCAGATCGCCCTCCACGTGACCTTCACCCTGCTCCGGCTCCAGCGTGGTGATCTCAGTGATTGAGGAAAGTCGCTCAGGATAATGTGCATCGTATCCACCTGTCGCGAGCGAGACGC
>DASSKX010000475.1:0-3105 GCA_035689925.1 Acidobacteriaceae bacterium | reverse complement strand
CCGAGCGCAGCATGATCACCATCGCCGTGCTGGCGGCGCTGGGTCGCGATGGTGAGCTCGAACTGCACCTCAAGACCGCACAGCGTATCGGCCTCTCCGAGGCGCAACTGCGTCAGGCGCTGATGCATGTGGCGGTCTACGCCGGGGTGCCGGCGGCCAATCACGCCTTCGCCATGGCCAAGAAGCTCGGCTGGGGGGAGGCTCAGCACTGATCGCCCGCAGCGATCCGCCAGCGGTACCCCGACGAAAAAGCGGCGCGCCGAACGGCCCGCCGCATCGTAAGTTCTTTTCAGAGCACACCGCCTCCTCGAACCTGAAGATTGGCTAGGGATGGTGTTAACCCGCCTGGCGAACCGGCACACGGCTCAGGTGGTTGTTCTCCTCTGCCAGGGTCCGCAGCAGCCGGCATAGCGTCTCTCTCTCCTCCCCGCTCAAGGGCGATAGAATCTCCTCCTGTACATCGGCCACTGCCGTCTCGGCGTCGCGGCGCAGACGCTCGCCTTCCTCGGTCAGGGTGACCAGCACGGAGCGGCGATCCTTGGGGTTGCGACGCCGGGTTACCAGGGCGCGCTCCTCGAGTTTGCGAACCACCACGGCCACGGTGTTGCGGTCCAGCGCCGTGTAGCCGCCCAGTGTAATCTGGTCGCTCGACCCCATCTCCTCGAGCGCGGAGAGGATCACGTACTGCAATTGGGTCAGGTTGAATGTCTCGCACTTGCGCAGGAAGATTGCAACGCTGGCCTGGTGGCAGCGCCTGAGCAGGTTGCCGGGCAGGCTATTGGCCTGGGAGAGAGGGGATTCGGTCATGTTTTCGGTCTTCCCTGGTGATGAAAGAGGCAGATAGCTGTCGAGAGCGGCGCCTTGGTGGGTTCTCTCCGCAGAGAGGTCAAGCGGACTGGAGCATGAAGCGGTCGAAGTACGCCGCCAGTTCGTCATGGGCCTCCAGCGGAAGTACGTGGGCGATGTGCTGGTCTGGCCGCACGATCACCAGGCAGCCCTTCTCCCGGTCGATGCCGCGCATGTCAAAGATGTCCTGGCCACCCTTCAGGTCGGGGCAGAACACCTTCTCGTAGTCGTGCAGGCCGTAGCGTCCCTTCCGGGGCCAGAGCAGCTCCGGGAAGGCGTCCAGGGAGAGCTCGCGGAATCCCTGCTGGCAGATGGCGCGCAGGTCGAATACGGAATCGATGTCATCGCTTGCCGGCGTGTACTTGCGCACCGGGGAATCGGGCGACTCGCTCAGAAACTTGCATAGGGCGCCGAGGCCCGAGTCCGCCGAAGTGGGAGGGCCGGCCTCGGCGAAGGCGAACAGCCGCCAACGACCATCCGCCTTCACCATGTGGCCCAGGTGCATGGGCTTGGCATCGGCCAGCCGGATGACCGGAGCGGAGTGAAACCGCTTGCCGATCTCCAGGCCGCTCGCCAGGTGCTGGTGGCTCGGCTCGGCGATTATCAGCGAAGGGTAGTACTGGATTGCCGTGCCGGCGGTGAAGCGCCCCTGCTGGACGAAGTACTTCTGGAACTCCGCCGGGTCGACGCCGTCGCCCTTGTCTTCGGGCGAGCCCTTGGGCGGGGCGCTGAACATCTTGGCGAATTCCCGATCGAAATCGATCAGCTCCTTCGCTACGGTCTGCCGCTCCGTGGTGTAGGTATGCAGAATCTTCGGCGAGGCCTTGCCCTGCAGCACGGACGCCAGCTTCCAGCCCAGATTGAAGGCGTCGCGCATCGAGACGTTCATGCCCTGGCCCGCCTTCGGGCTGTGGGTGTGGCAGGCATCGCCGGCGATGAACACATGGGGGAGGCGGTTGTCGACTTCCTTCAGCGGGACGTCGTCGAACTTGTCGCACAGGCGTTGGCCGATCTCGTACACCGACCACCAGGCGATCTCCTTCACGTCCAGGGTATAGGGGTGCAGGATCCGTTGCGCCGCGACGACCATCTGGTCGCAGGAGATGTTGCGGCTGGCGACCCGTTCGTCCTTCTGAAGCTTGTCGAGCTCGATATACAGGCGCACGAGATAGCCGCCCTCGCGGGGAATGATCAGGATGTTCCCCTCGTTGGCGGAGTGGATCGCCGTTTTCATGCGGATATCGGGGAAGTCGCTGACCGCCAGCACATCCATGACGCCCCAGGCCTGGTTGGCGGAATCGCCACTCAGCGAGCGGCCCAGCGACTTGCGCACGCTGCTGCGCGCCCCGTCGCAGCCCACTACATAGCGGGCACGCACGCTCTCCCGCTCACCCTCGTGGCCCGGGTCGTTTCGCTCGATGGTGACCGTGACCGGGTAGTCGGATGCGCCGAGGGCGTTCGTGTCGGCCATGGCGGGTTCGATCGCCACGTCGATTACCTGGCGGGAATAGTTCGGCTCCAGCCGGCTCGGCGAGCGGCGCATCAGCTCCAGGTAGAAGTCGTGCACCCGCGCCTGGTTGAGTACCACATGGGGGAACTCGGAGAGGCCATCCTCGGTATCCTGGATGCGGCCGCTGCGCACGATGTTACGGCGGTTCTGCTCATCCGGCTTCCAGAAGGTCGTCTCGCTGATCCAGCAGGCCTCCTTCAGTACACGCTCGCTGAAGCCGAATGCCTCGAACATCTCCATGGTGCGGCAGGCGATGCCATCGGCCTGGCCGAGCTTCAGTGGGCCTTCCTTCTGCTCGACGATGCGTGTGCGTATGCCGGGAAAGGCCGACAATTGGGCGGCCAATGTCAGGCCGGCCGGCCCGCAGCCGACGATCAGCACATCGACTTCCTCGGGCAGCCGGTCGGAATTGGCGAGTTCGCCGGCGGGTTCGTGGACGGTCGGATCGCCACTCTGGAATCCATCGAGATGGAATTGCATGGGGCCCCTCATGTTGTCGGCAATTAATCACTATGATGATTATCAGTATTGTGATCATTTGGGTGACGCACAATTAAACTTTTCGCTACTCCGCGCAGCGAAACGTTATTCGAGAAGGCTGAGCGCGCGAGCGGCGCGGCCTCGTTGTTCTGTAGGCTGCGTGACCAGTCAGCGTTAGACCAAAGTGGGCGGCCGATCTTGGAAATATCCAACGATCGCTGGGGTTTTTCCCTTGTGGCATGGCTTGTCGAAAACGGAAAATGCAATTT
>DASSKX010000474.1:0-3461 GCA_035689925.1 Acidobacteriaceae bacterium | reverse complement strand
TCGCGCTATGTGGCGCGCGTCTGCACCTGCGGAATGGGCATGGAAAAGGCCGAGGCCGATGCACGAGCGCGGTTGGCGCATCAGATCGCGGACTGCGACAAGATCGGGCGCGCGGATTACGTTGTCGACAACTCCTCCGATCTGGACTCGCTGAGGTCGCAGGTCGAGGAGCTTTGGCCGAGGTTGAAGCAGGAGAGCAACTTATACCTGCGCAGCGAGTCATTAAAATAGAGGCAGCATCAAACCAGCTGCGTGCCGCTGCGCCGCTTCCCTGCAGGAACTGTCTGGCGCCGCCGACGTAACTGTATTGAAAGGTTTCTGAAGAACTCTATGAAACTGCGCCAGTTCGTTTTGATCTTTGCTCTGGTTGGTGGCTTCTGGTTTGCTACCACTCATTTTCCTTCCGGCTTGAATCACCTGGCTCTGACCAGCGGTGCGAGGAGCGGTTCGCCGCTGGAGCTGACGGAGGCGCATGCGGCGCCGGAGTTCGATGCCGAAGAGCAGAACAACATCGCTGTGTACAAGCGCGTGCTTCCGGCGGTTGTGAACATCACCTCGCGCGCGGTGATCATGAACTTCTTCTACGGGGCGGTTCCGCAGGAAGGTCAGGGATCCGGATTCATTCTCGACAAGGCGGGACATGTGCTCACCAACTACCACGTGGTGGAGGGCGCGAACCGCGGCATTGAGGTGAAGCTGAGCAACAAGCGGAGCTTCAAGGCGAAGGTGATTGGCACGGACAAAATTCATGACCTGGCGCTGCTGCAGATCGATGCTCCTGACCTGCAGCCCGTGACACTGGCCGACTCAAGCCAGATCGCGGTGGGCGAGAAGGTCTACGCGATCGGCAATCCATTCGGCCTGAGCGGCACGATGACGCAGGGCATTATCAGCTCGATCCGGTCGATCAGGAATGGAGACGGCGCCCCGATTGAAGATGCGATCCAGACGGACGCGGCGATCAACCCGGGCAACTCTGGCGGTCCGCTGCTGAACTCGCACGGAGAGGTGATCGGCATTAACACCATGATCGCTTCGAACGGCGCGGAGCAGAGCTCGGGAATCGGGTTTGCGATTCCGATCAATACGGCGAAGGCTGTGTTGTCGGACCTGACCCGGTATGGGCAGGTGCGGCGGCCTTCGCTCGGGATCGTATCGTATGCGATCGGGCCGGACCTGGCGCAGCAGATTGGGCTTTCGGCTGACTACGGTGTGCTGATCCAGAAGGTGATTCCGGGGGGTGCAGCGGAACGCGCCGGGCTGCGCGGCGGCAATGAGCAGGCCTACGTTGGGAACGAGCCCGTCATGCTGGGGGGCGATTTGATCGTGGCCATGGATGGGCAGCAGATCACCGACCCGCAGGACATCAGCGTGGTTCTCGACAAGCATCAGTCGGGTGACACCATCAGCGTGACGGTAATGCGGGGCCGGCGCCAGATGACGGTGAAGGTCACGCTAGGTGAGGCCAGGACACAGGTGAATACCTAGTCTCCGCTCCGTGCGGGGAAGGTGCGAAAAGGTAGGGGGTGTCCCCCCTATCTTCTGGGCACAAAATCTCTACTTTCAAGGGTTTGCAGCGGGACTAGCGCTGCAAGTGTCTCTCCCGATTCAACTTAGTCGCAAGTGTCTCAAAACAGATATAGATACCGGCTTGTTTTTTTCCACCCATCCGGACCTGGATGCGGCCTCGATCGGTCCGGACGGGTGAAGTCGCGCGTGAATTAGAACTTCACGCCGAGGGTTGCGAGAAAGGTTTTAACCTCGGGCCAGACAGCTTTGAGGTCCCGGGCCGTCTGAATGTCTAGCGCGATATTCAGCGGGTTGGAAGCAGCACCGGCCAGCTCGGCCATTGGCTTCTCAACAGCCGCGATGAGAGTAGCCAGAGCGGCGACGACCTGCGGAGCAGCCTTGAGCGCTTTGTTTGCGCCAGTGAGCCACTTGAGGGCATCTTCGGCGGCGATTTCGATTCCCTTTTCGATGTTTACCAGTATGTTTGCCATTGTTTGCCTTTCCGGAAAGTTCGCACTGGATGGCGGAGGGCGCACCAGAGTTGGGGTGGTTCGGCCTTCAAGTGCGGCAGCGACCGGACACGGTCCGGCGGGCCCGCGCTGGTTTTCGCAGGCTTCTGCACGCTGACGCGTGCGGGCGTGAGATGTACGGGGCTGTATCTCTCAGGTTAGAGGTTTTGGCGAATTAATCTGCAAAGTTGAACGGGAGGCTTACCTGAGCAGGGTCAGCGACTTGCGGGGTTGTTCCGGGCCCGAAGACGTTGACTTCGAAACCTCTGAGATCAGCCGCGCGAGACGAAGATCGGGGACGGCGACGAGCCGCTGAGGGCGGTCTTCAATGCTCCTGCGAGGAAGTGGCGGCGGTCGTTGGAGAGCACGGAGCCGAATGCCATGGAGCGCGACCCCGCAAGCCTGATGACACGCGAAGTGCCGTTAGAGTTCATGGAGGAGACCATGCGGAAGTCTTCGGTGACGGTTTTGAATTCGGAGAGGCTGGCAGTGCGCGTGAAGCCGAACGGGCCGACTCCGGTAAAGATGGCGAGGCGGTCGCCATGGACCGAGATGGTCACTTTGCCGAAGAGCGTCATCGCGCACATAGAGACAAGCAGGGAGGACCCGAGAAGAAAGGGGATGCCGAAGAGGGACATTGGCAAGTTGAATTGGCCCTTGATGATCTGCGTCCCGTAGATGCCGAACATGGATCCACCGGCCCAGAGACAGGTGAAGGGTACGAGGAACAGTGCGCTCCAGCTGCGGGTGGTGGCTCCGGCGGCGAAGCCGTCGGCTTCCGGCCGGTACCAGGCGCCGGACGGCGGCGAGTTGAGGTCGACGGGGCCGGAGGGCGGAGCGATCGCGGAAAGGAGCGAGCCGAGAATGGGACTGCCGGCGGCGAGGGCCTCGGAGGCATGAAACGTGTTGCCGCACGAGCGGCAGAGCGCCACGTCAGTGGAGACGTTGATGTCGTCTGTCGCGATTTTGGCGTGACAGGTGGGACAGGTGATCTGCATAAAATTGGTGGAATTATGCCATAAGATTGGTCTCAATCCCCCGCTACGCGATGCGCAGAAAGATCCGGAGGTTACCGATGAGGCGAATCCTCGCCCTTGCAGTCCTTTTGTTCGCAGTGTTTCCCGTGTCTGCACAGAACTCTTCGACACCGAGTCAGCCAGTGAAGCCGAAGGTGCGGGCGATCACAGGGTTTGTCCGTCTGGACCGCGCGACCTGGGAAAAGCAGATTGGCGAGACGCTGGTGGTGTTGCGGAAGGCGCAGAAGGAGTTCGAGTCAGACGGTTATCAGGTGGAGAGCGTGCGGATAGTGACGCAGCCGGTGGGAGAACTGATCGCAGGACTGTCAGAAGACGATGCCGTGGCGCTGCTGAAGAAGATCGACGATCTCTCGGCGAAGGAGAACTTCCTGCCGAACGTGGGGCCGGGCATGATGCAGGACACGGA
>DASSKX010000473.1:0-4033 GCA_035689925.1 Acidobacteriaceae bacterium | reverse complement strand
TGGATGCGACCACCATCAATGCGAAAACGTTTCTGGTGACCGACGCGGGCGGGAATGCGGTGCCCGGTGTCGTCACCTACGACTCCGACTACAACGTAGCGACGTTCGCGCCGACCCCCGCGCTGAAGACGGACACTCAGTACTCCGCGACCATCACGACGGGGGCCGCCTCGGTTGGCGGCATGCACCTGGCGGCGAATTACTCGTATCAGTTCACGACGCGTGCCGCTACGGATACCTCGCCCCTACGCGTGACGAACGTCAGTCCGTTCCCGGACGAGGCATGCGTCAGCGCGACGACGAAGATCACGATCACGTTCAACGAAGCGCCCGATGCGAGCACCGTGACGGCGGCGAACATTGTGGTGACGGACAGCAATGGCAACAAGATTACGGTGAGCTTTTCCCTTTCAGTTTCCGGAACGGACGTCGTCGTCACACCGAACGCGGCGCTGCCGACGGGCAGCATTACGGTGACGGTGAGCGGCATTGGCGATCTGGCCGATCAGATGATGCAGCAGCCGTTCACCTGGACGTTCACGACGGCGTGCACCACCAGCGGCGGCGGAGGCGGATCGGGGCCGGGCAGCGGTTCGAATACGTCGTACGTGTATGTGTCGACCATGCTGCCGGGCACGGCGGTGCCGAGCGGCACCACGCCTGGGATCTTTGGCTGGGCCGTGCACGCGGACGGCACGCTCGTTCCGCTGACCGGTATGCCGTACGACTCGAAGGGCGCCGGTGATATTGGGGTCGCGCAGAATTTTGTTTTCGGCGCGAATGCGGGCGGCGAGAACATCACGGCCTGGACGATCGGGTCGGACGGCACGCTCTCCAGCCCAAACACCAGCGCAACTCCATGGGCGGGCACGGCGAGCGAGGGACCCTTCGACGTTTCTTTCGATATGACGCAGAAGGATCTCTACGCCAACTACTCGATGAACGGGACGTATCAGGCGTACTCGATCGCGTCGAACGGCAGCCTGAGCTTCGTGGACTACGCGAACGCGGACGAGTCGTCGTCGTGGCTGTCGTTCACGGCGAACGATACGTATGCGTATCAGTCGGCGTGCTACCACGGCGACCCGGCGATCTTCGGGTACACGCGCGGTTCGGACGGAGGGCTGACGCTCACGTTTAACCCGACGATAGCCCCGCAGCCCTCGGGCGGGAAGTACGGCTGGTGCCCATGGGGAGCGGCAACGATCGGCAGCAGCAACGTGATCGTCGCCGAACAGCCCAACGATGCGATGACTGCGATGGGACCGTGGCAGATGGTGAACTTCGCCATCGCTGCGGACGGAAGCCTCTCGACCAGCGATACGGCGACGACGGCGCCCACCGTCACGGTTGGCGACGTGAACGACTATCGGTTCGATCCGACGCAGACTTGGCTTGCGGTCGGCGGCAGCACGGGCGTTCAGATCTTCCACTGGGCGAACGGGAAGCTGACGTCCACCAGCACTGTGCCGATTCCGTCCGCGAAGGGCGCGTTCCGGGTGCGCTGGGATGCGGCGGGCCATCTGTTCGTGCTGAACACGAACTCTGACACCGGCTCGACGCTGTACGTCTTCAACGTGGTCAACGGCGTAGCGACGCCAGCTCCGGGCTCTCCGGTATTCATGCCCAGTTTGGCGGGTGAGGGACTGGCGGTGAAGCCGTTGTCCTGAGCGTCTGAAAGATGTTTCTCTCGTTGTGAAGTCCGGCGCGGGTTCGTTGACCGCGCCGGTTTCTTTTTACCGGACCGGCCGCCTAGCCGTAGAAGTTCTCGAACAGGCGGCTGACGGTGCCGTAGCATTCGCACGCGGCCTGCTTGAGCCGCGCGTGATCGAGGATGTGGATCTGCCCGCGCCGATAGGAGATGAGTTTCCGCTCGCGCAGCGTGCCGGCAGCCAGCGTCACCGTGGTGCGCCGCGCGCCGAGGATATCGGCCAGGAAGACCTGGCTCAGCAGGATGTTGCTGGTCCCGGTAAGGTCGTGCGCGGTGACCAGCCAGCGCGCCAGGCGCTGCTCCGCGTCGTGGAGGCGGTTGCAGGCGGCGTTCTGCGCCAGGATCATGCTGCAGCGTTGGGCGCAGCGCAAAACGAGCTGGCGCAGCGGTTCGGAGCGCTGCATCTCCTTCTGGATTTCGGCGAAGGGCATGCGCAGCGCGCGGGTTTCCATCTGCACAACGCAGCGCGAGGGTCCGTGGGGGTGTCCACCGAGCAGGTGAAAGCACGGGACCACCACTTCGCTGCCCCACAGCGCAATCTCGGCGCTGCGGCCGTCGGACATCGAGACCATCTTCGAAGCCAGTCCCGAGGTGATGAACCACGCATACCGGGGCGTTCCTTCGGCCTCGAACAGAACTGTCCCCGCAGGGACTACGACTTCTTCGAGACGGGACAGGAGCGAACCCCGATAAGGCTGGGGAAGAGATTCAAGCAGCAGATTTGTGTTCGTTTTTTGTTGTGGTTGGCCCATATCCTCCCTTGCTCCTCACGCAGCACGGCCCCCGCTGAACCCCAGCGAAGATCGTGCTGCTGAAGAAGACCGGGACGTTTCGATTTGCGGATTATATGAACTCAAGCCGGATTTTTATGTTCGCTATCAGACAGATATCTTCGGTATTAGCCGAAAATCTTTGCGCCAATCCGGTCGCAACTCCGCATATCCCGGAGCCAAATTTTTCTAATGCATTTTTTGGACCGGAGCGGCGGGGCGATTGACCGGACGAGGCGGTTTTGAGGCAATGACGAGTCACTATGATCCCGTAAAAAGCGCGTGCGAGACACAGGGGTCCAGGCACCAAAAGGCGTGACGAGCCGGGGCAACCGGGGAACAACGCCTCAGAAATTTTCCCCCCGCGCGCGGGCAACGAAACCCTCTGCGGAGCTTCTTTCATGCCCCTTTGGCGAGAATTTCAGACCACCAGCAACAGTGGATTCAGACAACCCGGAATGCGGCTAGTGCGCGTGTCCGGTGTGGTGATGATGGTGAGGCTCGGCGGTTTCTTCGACAGGCTGCAGGCAACCATGGGCGGTCTCGCAGACCACGTGCTCGAACTGGAGCGTCGTGTGGAAGATCCTGAAGCGCTCGCGCAGGACTCCGTTGATGCGGTCGAGGATCAGGTTGCTTTCCGACGGAGGGATGTCGGCGATCGTGACGTGGCTGGCAAGCGCGTGCGAGTTGGAGCCGAGGCTCCAGACGTGGAGGTCGTGGACGTCTTCGACGCCCTCGATCTGCTCGAGGGTGTCGCGGATCTCGCCGAGCGAGAGCCCGCGCGGAGTGCCCTCGAGGAGGATGTTGAGCGTCTCGCGCACGATGGCCAGCGAGGACCAGAGGATGAGCGCGGCAATGGCGAGAGAGAGGGTTGGGTCGATCCAGCCCCGGCCGGTGAGCAGAATGCCGATGCCGCCGGCGATGACCGCGGCTGTGGAGAGCGTGTCGCCGAGCATGTGGATGAAGACGCTGCGGATGTTGACGTCGTGGCTGCAGCGCCAGAGGGCGGTCGCGATGGCTCCGTTCATCAGGACGCCCGCGGCGGCAACGGCCATCATGAGCCTCGGTTCCACCTGGGCGGGCTGGCGGAAGCGCTGGATCGCTTCCCAGACGATCCATCCGGCGATGACGATGAGCATGAGCGCGTTCAGGAAAGCGGCCAGCACGCCGGCCCGCTGATAGCCGAAGGTCTTGGTGTCGGTGGCGGGGCGCGTCTGAAACCAGACGGCGACGAAGGAGAGGCCCACGGCGAGAGCGTCGGAGACGTTGTGCCCGGCTTCGGACATCAGCGCCAGCGAGTGGGCGCGCAGGCCGGTGAAGAACGTCAGCAGGACGTAACCGATAGTGGCGATGAGGGACAGGCGCAGCACCCGCCTGGTTGCAGCCGTGCTGGCGCCGTGCACATGCATAACCGGTCAGTGTAGAGGCTTCAGTCGCGCCGCGAAAGCGCGGAAGCCGAGCCCCGCGGCTTGCGTCCCTGATGGAGGCGGTCGAAGGGCACGGAGCGCGCGGCGAGACGCAGGCCGCTCCAGTTCTCTGCAAGTACGATGCT
>DASSKX010000472.1:0-2396 GCA_035689925.1 Acidobacteriaceae bacterium | reverse complement strand
CCGGCGCTGTAGTTGTCGTGAGGTCCGGGCTCAGGCCTGCCCTCGATGCGCACGCCGGTGTTCCATTCATCGCCCGTCATCGGCGCGTAGGTTGCGGAGCTGACCATGCGCACGCCTGGAATCGCGCGCAGGCGATCCTCGATCTGGCGGAACAATGGCGTCAGTTGCTCAGGTTTGTAGTTCGACAGCTGCGGATTGACCCAGACGACGTAGCGACCGCTGGTCTGGAAGCCGAAGTTCTGGTGTTGCAGATTGAGCAGGCTCTTGCCCAGCATCGCCGCCGCGCTCAGCAGGACGAGGGACATGGCCGCCTGGGAGATGACCAGCGTCTTCTGCGCCCAGGTGCGGCGGCCTCCGACGGAGCGATTGGCGCCGCGCAGGGCTTCGATTGGCTCGGCATGCGAGGTGATCCATGCCGGAGCTATGCCGAAAATCACACCCGTGAGCATCGAGAGCGCCAGCGTGAACAGCAACACGGCCGTTGACGGCGAAGCGGTCACCGGCACGAAGTTGTCCGGTCCGCCGATCCGAAAGGCGAGATGGAGAATGAGGCGCGCACCGGCATACGCCAAACCGATACCGGCGGCTCCGCCGATCACCCCCAGCGTGACGCTCTCGATGAGCGCCTTGCGCACCAGCCGCCGCCGCGATGCACCCAGCGCCACGCGGACGGAGGTCTGCTGCCGGTTCCGCAGGCCGCGGGCGAGCAGCAGATTGGCGATGTTGGCGCACGCCACGAGCAGCACGCACCCGGCGGCCGCCAGAAGCAGCAGGAGTCCGTCTCCATAGTTGCGGCGCAAGGCGGAGACACCGGCGCCCCCGGGCGTCAGATGCAGCGTCTGCTTCTGCCAGGTAGCCTTCTCCTGCGGGCTCATGTCCGAAACGTGGCTGGCGAGCCACTGATGCAGTTCGTTCTGCAACTGCGCTTCCAGCGTTTTCGGATTGGTGCCGGGACGCACGCGGCCGATCAGGTCATAGGAATTTTCTTCCGGGTTCTTGAGACGCGCCGTGGGGCCGTCGATCAGCGGCTCCTTTGTCATGGGCAGCCAGAAATCCGGCATGCCCACCTCGACGACCTTGGCTCCGAAGAATCCGGGCGGCGCGACCCCGACGATGGTGAAGGGATGGCCATTCAGGAGAAAGCTTGCGCCGATGACAGAGGGATCGGAGCCGTATTTCTCCTGCCAGGTGTGGAAGCTCATGACTGCCACGGCGGGCGCGCCTTCCTGATCGTCGGCATCGGTGAGCATGCGGCCGCGCCACGGCTGAATGCCGAAGGTGCGGAAGAAATTGCCGGAGACGTAATCGCCGTTGCGGGTGTCGGCGGCGGCATTGGAGCCGGAGCGGCGCACGCCCAGAGGAGCATTGCCTGCCTGGAGGGCCGCGAGATCTTCAAAGGCCGGTGTGTTGGCGCGGAAGTGCTTGTAGAGTTCCCAGGAGAAGAGGGTGAAATCGTTGGGATGACTCCCCTCGAATCCCTGCGTGTATCCGCCCCAGTTGCAGCAACGCACGGTATCGCCAATGCGCCAGAGCTGATCGGGATTGGTCACCGGCAGCGAGCGAAGCATGACCTGCTGCACCAGGGTGAAGATTGCGGTGGTCGCTCCGATGCCGAGGGCCAGCGTGATGACGACCGTGATCGTGAATCCTGGCGACTTGCGCAGTTGACGCAGAGCCTGATGAAAATCCGACAGCATGCATCCCCCTCCGCTTAGGTGGTCAGATACTCCAGTGCATGCGGTCCGCCAGTTCAAGTAAGCGGCAATTGCCGGTAAATACGCAGGTTAGGGATGCAGGAGTTCCGGGTGGTCTGTCCGCAATCGGGCTGGTCTGTTCGGAAGTGAACAGTTATGGATGGCCCACAGCACCAGGCTGGGGAGCGATGGAGCTTGCGGGTTCTGCCTTCAGTCCCAGCGCCCGCAGATAGCCGGGATTGAGCCGCTCGTGGTCGTAGCGGATCTGCTGGAGCAAATCGGCGAACGCGGCCTCGATGTCGGCCTGCGGAGGACGCGCGGCGAGGCGGTTCTCCGCGTTGCCGGTGCCTGGCGGCAGTTTGGCGAAGGCGACGATCTCATCCCAGTGCACGGGGCGATTGAACGTGACCGGGGACGAGATGGCGTCCATCTTCTTGTATGGCCAGAAGGCCCATCCCACGTTGTTCGCCTCGAGGGTTTTGCGGAAGCCTTCGATCCAGGCGTCGTTGTTCTCGCCAGATTCTCCGAGCCAGATGGGCACGTGATACTTTGCGCGGAAGTCGAGGTAAGGCTCAATGGTGCTGACGTCGGTGGTCTTCATCCAGTACTTGTGCAGCTGGTAGACGACGTTGCTGTCGAAGGGCGGGCCGAAGACGCTAAAGTTCGTGTCCCATTGCGCGCCGCCGAGGATGAGCATGTGGT
>DASSKX010000471.1:0-3185 GCA_035689925.1 Acidobacteriaceae bacterium | reverse complement strand
CAGCCTCGGCGAATGCTTTTCTCAGCAAACCGCAGCGGAACCCCTGCGGCGTCTGCGCCTGCACGATGTACTCACGCGGAATCGTCGCGGTGACAATTGCGCCATCGGCCGTGCGTTCCACCTGCTTGATGGTATCGAGTGCCGGCAACCCCACAATCGCCGCGCTGTGCTTCTGCACTGCTTCAATCACCCGGTGAATGACGGCCGGCTCAATCAGCGGCCGCACCGCATCGTGCACGAGAACAATATCGTCGTCGGAGCAGTCCAGCGTTCGCAGCGCGTTATAGACGCTCTCCTGGCGTGTGTCGCCGCCCTCGGCAATGCGCACCTTTTCCGCGTACCCATGCTCCTGCACGTGAGCCGTGAGCCGCTCGCGCTCGGTGGCCCGCACCGCGATGACGATCGACGCAATCTCCGGAACCTCGGCAAAGGCGCGCAGCGTGTGGATCAGAATCGGAACGCCCGCTATTTCCAGAAACTGCTTGGGAGCGGTTTGTGTTGCATGGCCGGGCGCCATTCTGGTCCCTAGTCCCGCAGCCGGCACGATTACAAATACCCGCATAGAAACAGGAGTATACCCCAGCGCGGAGGCGCTGCGGCTTGCGGTAGAGTGGATGCGAAAACGATTTCGTAACCTGGCGCGAGGATCAACAGAATGCGAACTGCAGGGAAGCTCGTTATTCCGGTCGTGGTGGCCGTTCTGGTCATCGCGCTCTCCGCCTCCGCCGCGCGCGATGATGCGAGCGTGATCGCGCAGGCGCCGCCCATGGGCTGGAACAGCTGGGATTCCTGGGGACTCACCATCAATGAAGAGCAGTTCCGCGACACCGTAACCTGGTTCCATAACCACCTGCAGCACTTCGGATGGCAATATGTCGTCGTCGACGAAGGCTGGTTCGCACAGCATCCCGAGAAGCCCGTTGGCCAGATGGACTACACCATCTCTCCCGATGGCCTGTATCAGCCGGCGGTGAATCGCTTCCCTTCCTCGGCGAACGGCAAGGGCTTCGCCCCGCTGGCCGCCTGGGTCCATGCCCAGGGCCTCAAGTTCGGGATCCACATCATCCGCGGCATTCCGCGATCGGACGTGGAGCAGAACGTCAAAATCCCGCACTCGCATTACCGGGCCGCTGAGGCTGCCGATACCAGCGATACGTGCCGCTGGAATCAGGACAATTACGGCGTGCGCGACAATAAGGCCGGCCAGGCCTACTACGACGCGGTCGCCGAGCAGTACGCGCGCTGGGGCGTCGACTTCCTTAAGGTGGACTGCATCTCCAGCCCATGGCATGGAGCAGAAATCCGCATGATCGATCGCGCGCTCGCCCACAGCGGCCGCTCCATCGTGCTCAGCCTCTCTCCCGGCCCTACGCCGCTCGAGGACGCGGACCAGGTGGTGCACGATGCTGCAATGTGGCGCATCTCCGACGATATGTGGGATCTCTGGGACAAGGCCGCCGACGCGCCAAACTTCCCCCAGGCTCTCAAGCGGCAATTCGGATTGCTGGCGAAGTGGGAGCCGTATGCCGGTCCGGGGCACTGGCCCGATGCCGACATGCTGCCCATCGGCTACCTCGGACCGAATCCGGGCTGGGAAAAACCACGGCAGTCCCGTCTGACTCACGACGAGACGAGAACGCTCATGACGCTGTGGGCCATCGCGCGCAGTCCCCTCTTCATCGGGACCAACCTCCTGAAAATGGACGCGTACACGGAGTCGATGCTGACCAATCCCGAGGTCCTCGCCGTCGATCAATCGTCGGAAAACAATCATGTGCTCGTCGATAAACCGGACAGCGCCGTCTGGATGGCCTCTGCTCCTGAGCATCACGGCGACTACATCGCGATCTTCAATTTGTCCGATCAGCCGCAGACGCTCACCTACACGTGGCAGGACCTCGGCATCACGTATGGAAAGTGCCAGGTGCGCGACCTCTGGCAACGCGAGGAAGTGGGCAGAGAGAACGAAATCACGGTCAAACTGGCGCCCCATGCCTCAGCCCTTTACCAGGCGGAACACCCCTAGCGCAGGTAAGCAGTTGAAACTGCTTGACTTACGGCGGCGATAATTATTTTTGGAGTTTTCCACAGGCCCGGCCAACCTTCGCGCCGGTCCTGCATCTATACCAGCATTACCAGAGGCAACTTCAGGTTCCACCAACCTACCTGGTTGTTTGACAGTTCACTTCCAGTAAGAACCCTGTGACCTTCGGCCACAGGCCCTCAAAGAATCCCCGGTTTCTCCTCTCAATTGCCTCTGAAGCAGGCCCGCTGGAAAGCGGGCCGTTTGCTTTTCTGGAGAAATTCGCTGAATCAGCGTCCATCGGCCTTTTGTTATTCTGCGGCGGCCATGAAATGCATCGCCGTCTCGCTCCTTTTGCTTCCCCTTGCCCTCACCGCGCAGCAAGGCACCACCGCAGCACAGGCTCCCAGTGCTGACACCAGCTACATCGACGCGAATGGCACCGCGCACATCCCGCGCGTTATCCCCGTCCCGCAGGATTTGAGCCCTGAGGCGCAGAAGTCTTTGGCGCGGTCCGTCTCCGATGCCGAACATCCCCAGAGCCTCGCCGATCGCCGCCGCGGTACCGATGCCTGGCAGGCGCGCGCCGGAGCGCTCTCGCGCTCGCTGTACCCAGTCAATGTCTCCGAGAGCACCATCGCCGGAGTTCCCGTGCGGATCATCACGCCTCTCTCCGGCACCGATCCCGACCACGTCCTCATCAACCTGCACGGTGGCGGGTTCAACTCCGACTCCGGCTCGCTGACCGAAACCATCCCCATCGCAAACCTGACGAAGATGAAAGTCGTCGCGGTGCTGTATCGACTTTCGCCGGAGCATCCGTTCCCCGCAGCAGTGGACGACGCGGTCGCGGTTTACAAAGACTTGCTGAAGGCCTGCAAGCCGGAGCACATCGCCATTTACGGCACCTCGGCGGGAGCCGTGCTCACCGCAGAGGTCGCGGCCGACCTGAAAAAGCTGAACCTGCCCATGCCCGGCGCCCTCGGCGTCTTCTCCGGCCTCGGCGACTTCTCGCGCGAGGGCGATTCGATGGCGATGTACGCGCTCGGCGGCCTCTCCGGTCACCTCGATCCGCCGCCGCCACACCCAACGGTCGGCGAATATATCCAGGGCAATACGGATGTGCGCGACCCGGTACTGTCCCCTGTTTTTTCCGATCTGC
>DASSKX010000470.1:0-2331 GCA_035689925.1 Acidobacteriaceae bacterium | reverse complement strand
GTGTGGAGGGGCGAGCGGGCGAGTCGAAGGAGTGAATGTGGCCGGTAAGGGCGGTTGTGCGGAGGAGGCTGAATTCGTTCAGCGTCTGCGTGTAGGCCTGCTCGGTGAAGGTGCCGGAGTTCGCAGCGCTGTCGGTCGTGGGCACAGAAGCGGTGGAGGCCTTGGCGATCCGGTTCTGGCGGAGGCCGTAGAGGGCCGTCACTTCACTGGCAAGCGAGCCGAGCGAGGCGGCCTGGACGTCCTTCTCCTGGACGACAAGCTGCAGGCGCTGGTAGTCGCGACGCAGAGCCTCGCGCTGGGAGCGGACCTGATTGAAGCTGGCGGTCTTGAGCAGCATGCGCGTGTAAGAGCCCGCCATGCCGGTGATGGTGAATGCGCCGACGACCGCCGCGGCCAGGAACACTCCGGCGTAGTGGAGGGGGATGGGAATCTTGCGAAGGGCTCCATCCTTCTCGCGAGCAACAAAGATGATGTAGTACCGTCTGCGCAAAGTAACCGGATTCCTCCGGAGAACTCCTGAGCAAAAAACTAGTGATGTGATTGAACCGTTCCTGAACGGTATCAATGGCCCCAGAGCAGGTCAATCACAAACTCTGACAGCTAGTACCTCAGTAACCTTCGGGGGCCGCCCGGGTAAGGTCCGTGGAACCTGCTCTCATCATACACAGAGGCCCATATTCGTGGCAGAGTTGCGCGGGGCCGCGGCAAAGAAAACAGGCAGGCATGCAACCCGCGGCGGCGTTTTGTCATCGGAGGAGCGGTTGAGAAAGTTCGCTGATCGGCTGAGTGACCACCGATTCGCGCGTTCGCCTGGAGCGTGTCGTGCTGCAGCCGCAGGAATCTGAAAGTCCGCGGGTGTTTGTTGTCGACGACGAATGGATCATCGCGGAGACGCTGGCGACGATCCTGAACAAGGCCGGCTTTCACGCATATCCCTTCCATAACTCAGGCCAGGCGCTGGTGCGGGCTCTGAGTTCTCCTCCGGATATCCTGATCACCGATGTGATGATGCCTGGGATGACAGGCATTGAACTGGCGATTGCGCTCCGGAAGGAGCATCCGGAGTGCCGGATCCTGCTGTTCTCCGGCCAGTCGGGCGCGCTGGATCTGCTGTGCGATGCGCGGCGGCGCGGTTACGAGTTCGAGCTGCTGGAGAAGCCGCTGCATCCGCTGCAATTGCTCATGCGGCTCCGCAACATGAAGCTGCGGAGCGCTGCGGACGCGCTGCCAGCGGCGACTGAGGCGACCGAGCCCACGACGCGACCGGCGGCGTAGGCCTGTAAGGCTTCCCTTCCCTGAACGTGACTACCAGGCGACCGTGACAACCAGGCCGAATGGTATGCTGGCCGTTCGTGCGCTTACGACCATGCGACTGAACGGTCCTCTTCTCAAAAGTACGCTGGTGGGGGCTCTGGGCGGACTGCTGTTTGGGTTCGACACCGCCGTCATTGCCGGAACGACGCAGCAGCTGACGCAAGTCTTTCATCTGAGCCCCGGCGCGCTGGGACTTACGGTATCGATTGCGCTGTGGGGCACGGTGGCGGGCGCGATAGGCTCGGGACCGCTGGGGCAGAAGATCGGCGGGCGCGAGGCTCTGCGCATCATGGCGCTGCTCTACCTGATTTCGTCGATCGGGTGCGCGCTGGCATGGAACTGGCCGTCGCTGCTGGCATTCCGGCTGATCGGCGGGCTGGGCATCGGCGGGTCGTCCGTGCTCGGTCCGGTGTACCTGGCGGAACTGGCTCCGGCGCGGCTACGCGGGCGGCTGGTGGGGCTGTTTCAGATCAATATTGTCGGTGGCATTCTGCTGGCGTATGCATCGAACTACGCCGTCGCGAGCCTGATTGCCAATGCCCATGCGTGGCGGTGGCAGTTCGGCGTGGCGACCATTCCGGCGGCGTTGTTTGCCCTGTTCCTCTTCGGGATTCCGCAAAGCTCACGCTGGCTGGTGACGCAGAGCCGGATTGACGAAGCGCGGCAGGTGCTGCTGTTGATGGGAACGCCGGACGCCGAGGCGGAGCTGAAGGAGATTGTCGCGTCGATCCATCTGGAACAGGCGCAGAAAACGGAACGGCTCTTTCAGCGCAAGTATCGGCTGCCGATCTTTCTCGCCGTCACGATCGGCATGTTCAATCAGCTGACCGGCATCAACGCGATTCTGTATTACGCCAACGACATCTTTGCGGCGGGCGGATTCGGCACGCTTTCGGCCGGCAAGCAGGCGGTCATTCTGGGAGCAATGAACTTCTGCGCGACGATCCTGGCGATGACGGTCATCGACAAGCTGGGGCGCAAGTCGCTGCTGCTGATCGGATCGGTCGGGATGGCGGG
>DASSKX010000469.1:0-6364 GCA_035689925.1 Acidobacteriaceae bacterium | reverse complement strand
AAATTGCTGGAACTGCTGGCGCGATGATGCGTTGATCGCTGCGATCTAAAATTCCGATCGCCGCAGCAGATAATCGAGCCCTCCTACCCTGTACCAGCGGTAGCCATACGGTTCCAGCAAAATGCGATGAGTTCCACCCTTCGTCGGGAGGCTGTGGTCTTCCGAAAGCAAATTCACCAGGCCCTGGTCAGCAGAGTCCCTGCGAGGCAGCCTGAGCTGCACTTCGCACGGCGCGGCGCCAAGGTTATGGAGGAAAACGACGGAGTTGTTGCGCCATTCGTATCGCATCGCAAGCACCCGGTCGGTATTGACCTTGAGAAAGGAAAAGTCGCCCCAGCCAATCTCCGGGACCTCCTTGCGCATGCGAATGACGCGTTCCATCCAGTTCAGCATGGAGTCGGGATCACGACGCTGGGTAGCCGCGTTCACATGCTCGAATCCGTACGCTCCATCGCTGATCACCGGCAGAATCGGTTTCGAGCTCTCCGTGAATCCGCCCTGTGCTTCTGCCGACCACTGCATGGGCGTTCTGGCGCATTGGCGTTCCGGCAGACTGAGGTCGTCGCCCATGCCGATTTCATCGCCATAGCGAATCACCGGCGTGCCCGGCAGCGTGAGCATGAGGCTGTAAGCGAGTTCAAGCCGGCGGCGGTCTCCCTGCAGCATGGGAGCCAGTCGGCGTCGAATGCCTCTGTTATAGAGCTGCATTTCTTTCTCGGGACCGAATGCGTTGAAGACCGTCTGCCGTTGCGCCTCGGTTAGCCTTCCGAGATCGAGCTCATCGTGGTTGCGCAGAAACTGACCCCACTGGGCGGTGGCCGGACGCGACCGTGTATCTTCCATCGCTTTCATCAGACTTCGACAGTCACCGGACGCCAGCGCATAGAAGAGGTGCTGATTGACATCAAAATTGAACATCATCTGCAGGCGTTCGCCGGCGTCGCCGAAATACTGCAGATCATGTTGGGGCGTGACGTTGGCCTCGCCCAGGATGATCGCGCCATTCTTTCGCCACGACAGGAACTCCGAGAATGACCGCAGCATGTCATAGCGCTCGATCGGCCGTTTCAGGTCCGGGCCTTTCTGCGCGATCACAAAAGGAACGGCGTCCATGCGAAAGCCGTCCACGCCTAACTGGAGCCAGAATCCCATAATCTTCAGGATCTCGGCCTGCACAGCTGGATGGTCAGTGTTCAGATCCGGCTGAAAGTCATAAAAGCGATGGAAATACCATTGACGCGCTGTCTTCTCATACGACCATGTCGTCTTTTGCACGCCGGGAAATACCATGCCCGTGTTTGCGTCTTTTGGCCTTTTGGAAGACCAGACGTACCAGTCGCGGTATTTCGATTGCGGATCCGAGCAGGCTTCTCTGAACCAGGGGTGCTCGTTGGAAGTGTGGTTGACGACCAGATCGACGATGAGGCGCAGCCCGCGCTGCTTGCATCCCTGGGTGAATTCGACGAAGTCGCCCTGTGTGCCGTAGCGAGGATCAACCGCGTAGTAATCGCTGATGTCGTATCCGTTATCGCGGCCGGGGGAACACTGGAAGGGCATGAGCCACAGTGCCGTGATCCCCATTCCCTGCAGGTAATCGAGCCGCCGGAGAAGACCCTGAAAGTCTCCCACTCCGTCGCCATTCGCATCCATGTAGGTAGCGACTGAGAGACAGTAAAAGACTGCGTTCTTGTACCAGAGATCGTTGATCATGATGCTTGCCGTTTACCGCACACTGCAGGGGAGTACAGGGGTGGGATGCAGGATTTGAGCTGGTGGAAGAGAGCGGTCATCTATCAGATTTATCCTCGATCGTTTCAGGATAGTAACGGCGATGGTGTCGGCGATCTGAGGGGCATCTGTCGCCGCCTTGACTACCTCGTGGACCTCGGAGTGGACGCCCTCTGGGTGTCGCCGATCTATGCCTCTCCCATGGCCGATTTTGGATACGACGTCGCCGATTACTGTGGCATCGACCCGATCTTCGGCTCCATGGCGGATTTCGACGACCTGCTGGAAGAGGTGCATCGGCGCGGTCTTCGGCTCATCCTGGATTTCGTCCCCAATCACACCTCCGATCAGCATCCCTGGTTCGTTGCGAGCCGCTCTTCTCGTGAGAATCCCAAACGGGATTGGTACATCTGGCGCGATCAGCCCAACAACTGGCAAAGCCACTTCGGCGGCTCCGCCTGGGAGCTCGATTCCAGGACGGGACAGTACTATCTGCACGAGTTTCTGAAAGAGCAGCCTGACCTCAACTGGCGCAACCCCGCCGTGAAAGCAGCAATGTTCGACGCCCTTCGCTTCTGGCTGCGCAAGGGCGTGGATGGCTTTCGCGTCGATGTGATGTGGCTAATGATCAAAGACGACCAGTTTCGGGACAATCCGCCCAACCCGGCGTACGTGGTGGGGCAGAGCACCCGCAACAAATTTTTGCCTGTCTATGACGCCGACCGCCCCGAGATCCACGAGCTTGTAGCCGAAATGCGCGGGGTCCTCGACGAATTTGGAGATCGCGTCCTCATCGGAGAGATTTATCTGCCCGTTCAGCGCCTGATGCACTACTACGGACAGGAACTTCGAGGCGCGAACCTGCCTTTCAATTTTCAGTTGTTGCAATGCCCGTGGACCGCCGAAGATGTCGCGCGCACCATCGGCGATTACATGTCGGCCCTGCCCGACGGTGCGTGGCCCAACTGGGTGCTGGGAAACCACGACAACCCGCGAATCGCATCCCGCATTGGCCTCAGGAAAGCTCGTGCCGCAGCGTTGCTGCTGTTCTCGCTCCCTGGTACGTTGACCGTTTATTACGGAGAAGAACTCGGGATGCAGGATGTGCTCATTCCGCCGGACGAGACGCAGGATCCTGCGGAGAAACGACAGCCAGGAATCGGCATGGGCCGGGATCCGGAACGAACGCCGATGCCGTGGGATGCTTCACGCTCATGCGGCTTTTCAGAGGGACGGCCGTGGCTGCCGATCGGCGATGCTAACAGGGCCGTCAATGTTGAATCCTCGCGGAAGAATCCCGGCTCCATGGTTTCCCTTTACCAACGCCTGCTGCAACTCCGGCGCGCTGAGCCCGTGCTTGTCTCCGGCGGTCTCACAGGTCTGCATACTGAAGATGGCGTGATTCAGTTCGAGAGGTCCGATGCCGGCAAGCGGTTTGCCATTGTGGTGAATCTGTCCGACGAGCCGCGCCGAGTCGCGGTTGAAGTGG
This sequence comes from Acidobacteriaceae bacterium, assembly GCA_035689925.1. Classification (GTDB taxonomy): domain Bacteria; phylum Acidobacteriota; class Terriglobia; order Terriglobales; family Acidobacteriaceae; genus Palsa-343. The sequence goes on along the minus strand of DASSKX010000469.1, from coordinate 3,147 downwards.
GTTCGATCATTGCGTGTACCGAACTGACCCGGCAGGGAGAAGCGGTTAGGGACGCAGTGCAGCTCACGCCCGCTGAGGCGGTGATCATCGCTCTATCCTGAAGCCGTTACCCGAATTTTCAGGGTTCCTGCTTCCATACACCTGGCCAGGAGTCATGTGGCTTCCTGGTACTGAACCGCCAGTGAAATGCGGTGGTTCTCGTGACTGCGATCACATCCATTTCCCGGAAACGGAGCGACACTCGATCAGATTCGAAAATTCTGTTCGGTCTCCTCGCTTGCCATCCGGGTTCGCGCACCTGAGGCAGCGTCGCTCTTGTGCGGCTTTGTTGTACCGCCGCCGACGGAGGCCCCATGCGGTCCCGGGCTCGGCAGTTTCCTCTTACTTCGCAGTCACTCCTCCTACGCCTGGTCGGCTGTCCACGACTGTCTGCCCAGTTCCTTTTCTTACTGCTGGCCACGTATGTCGCGCCAACAGCGGGACAAAGCCAGACCAGCGACCGAAGTTCCAGCGCCACATATACGACCGAAGATGTTCCGGTCTGTGGCCGGTCTCTGGCGCCGCACAACGATGTATGTCGTGGCCGCGCTTACCTGTCCGGAATCGGCGCACCGAAGGACCTGGTCCGTGGCGCGTATTGGTACAGGAAGGCTGCTGATCTGGGTGACCAGAATGCGCAAAACGAAGTGGGTTATCTGTATCTCAGCGGCACCGGCGTCGAGGCGAACGAGGCGGAGGCAGCGAAATGGTTTGCCCGCGGCATGGGAGGCGGCTCACAGGAAGCAAAGTTTAACCTGGCTCTGATTTACCTGAAGGGTCCCGAGGAGCTGAGGAATCGCACTCTTGGCTTTGATCTAATGCGCCAGCTTGCTGCCAGGGGCCATGGAAACGCAGAGTACGTACTGGGGGCGCTTTATCGTGCCGGAGATGGCGTTCCCGCCGACCCTGCTCTCGCGCAGCAATGGTTTAGCCGCGCTGCGAAACACAGAAGTCCGCAGGGCGAGTGTGCGATTGGAGAACTGAATTTCGTCACCCCCGGACATGAACACAACCTGCCGAAGGCGGCGAAGTTCCTGAGGCGGTCTGCCGCGCAGGGATATGTTCCGGGCATGTATATGCTGGGGGCGCTTCTGGCCGAACATCCAGAATTACAACAGAGAGGCCGTCCCGAAGCCGTCACGATGCTCACGCGCGCGGCAGAGGCTGGCTTTTGGCAAGCTTCCGCGAAACTGGCGGCACTCGCGCGTGATGGGTGGCAAGCGCCCCAGGACCTTCGCGCGGCGTTTCGATGGCTGCTCATTGAGAGGACACAGGGCGGGCGCGCGGCAGAAGAGAGTGCTGGTCAGGACCTTGCATTTTGCCGTCACGCACTGAGTCGCGAGCAGCAGGATGAGGAGCAGCAGGCAGTCGAGGCCTGGCTGGCGCAACACGCAGGATCAAATGTGTACGTCTTCAGCGACGGAATGACGGTCTCGACACACGCCACCTGGACGGCCGGGAAGAACGGGCATAACTAAGCGGCGGCCGCGAAGCTGTGGTCCCGTGCTCATTGGAGGTGCGACGGTGAGGAGAGTGCGATGGTGCCTCCTGGTGCTGCTGTTTTTTCTGTCGGCGACGGCCTGCTGGGGCGGAGCAGTTCTGATTGCCGACGCGCACGGGAACCCCTGGGGAGTGATGCCGCAGCGGCTGCTCACTCACGCACCGTTTCATTCCTGGCTGATTCCAGGCGTCCTCCTGTTCAGCGCAATTGGGCTCCTCGGGGTTTGGACACTCTGGCTGACGCTGCGGCAGGAGCGAGATTATGGATTGTGGTCCGCGCTTCAGGGCATGATACTACTCGGCTACCTCGCCACTGAGTCTGTGCTGTTGCGCAGCTTGATTTGGCTGGACTACCTCTATGGTGCCCTCGCGCTGTGTCTGATCCTGTCCGGATTGCGGCTGCGGAATCGTTCCCGGTCTGCGTCGCGCTTCTGAGACCGCCGGCCTGTGCCTTCAAATCGTGTTCAAGCGCGGACACTTCTGATCCGCTTGCGGAAACTCATCGCCCCATGAAAGACGAATGCTGCCCTCGCGGCCAATCGGCAGGTGCTCCGGCTGGCGGTAGAATTGCTCCTTCTGCAAGCAAGGGAGAAAGGGGAGAGTCCCGCATGGGCAGGCTTAGCCAGGATATTCGTTACGCGCTGCGGCAGTTGAAGAAGTCTCCCGGATTCGCGCTCACCGCGATCATGACGCTGGGGCTCGGTATTGGAATCAACGCCGCCATGTTTTCCGTCATCGAGCAGGTGATCTTGCGGCCTTTGCCCTATCCCAACGCAGGTCGCATGGTTGCGATCGACGAACACGATCCGCACAGCGCAAATTCCACGTCCATCTCGCTGCCGAATTTGCGCGATTATCAGGCGCGCAGTCATACGCTGCAGGCCCTTGGCTATTACACGATGCAGCTACCGACGCTCGGCGGAACGGAGAACCCGCAGCTTGTGCCGCAGATGATGATCAGTGCCAGCCTGTTGCAGGTGCTGGGCGTGCACCCGGCGATGGGCCGCGGGTTTACGACCGAGGACAACACGCCGGGGCACACCCAGATCCTCATCCTGAGCGACGGCGTCTGGCGCAAGTTCTACCACGCCGATCCAGCGATCATCGGCCGTTCGGTTCCGATTAACGGCGACCCCTACACAATTGTCGGCGTGCTGCCGCCCGGCGTGTTCTTCCCCCTGGGCACGGCGGAAGAGATCATTAGCCCTCTCAACCTCGATGCGAAGGATCTGCAGGATCGCAACTCCGGAGTCCTGCAGGCGGTCGGGCTGCTGCGTCCCGGAGTGATACCGGCGGCCGCCGAGCAGGAGTTGAATGCGATCCGGGAGCAACTCGAGCACCAACACTCAGACGATAATCGCGCTGCCACCATCACAGCGGTGGATTACCACAAATCTGTTACGCAACATTCGCGCGGCGCGATCATTGCGCTGGACTGGGCTGTACTCGCGGTCTGGCTGATCGCCTGCGCCAATGTTGCCGGGCTGATGCTCACGCGCATGAACAGGCGCCGGCGGGAAATCGCTATTCGCGCCGCCCTCGGTGCCCCCAGAGGCCGAATTACCCAGCAGTTCCTGACCGAGAGCCTGCTGCTGGCTCTTGCAGGAT
>DASSKX010000468.1:0-7171 GCA_035689925.1 Acidobacteriaceae bacterium | reverse complement strand
CTGGCTGGCAGTCCGCAATTTACGGGGACGGGAATCAGCTATGTGGCCATGACATCCGCGGGCTACTCTCTTGAGGGACTGCCTGCGGACCGTTCATGGAGCGGCAGCAAGACCGGTGATGACCTCTCTTTCACCGGGGGCGCTCGGGGGCTTTGGATTGAGAAGGCTTCTAACGGGCCTTCGCGCATTGTCGAGGACGACGGCTCCTCACGGACGATTGAAGAGGATGCACGTGAGCCGATGCTCTCCAGCGATGAAACGAGCCTGGCGTTTTTGCGCGACGACCATGGCCGGGGGCGTTTGTTCGTACGAAGGAACTTCCAGTCTGAGTCGGCATCGAATACGGTGCTTACGCCTCCATCGCTGAACGTGTATGAGGCTTCGTTTCTCTCGGAGCGGGAATACGCATTTTCAGCGGTAAGAGGACAAGGCCGGCCGGAGATCTATCTGACCGACACCTTGCATGCAAATAGTCCTCTTTATCTGGGAGAGGCTCGTTATCCAGCGCTTTCGCCGGATGGTCGCTGGCTGGCATACAGCCGCTTCGATCGGGGGGCGTGGAACCTCTGGCTGCGCGACGAGCAAAGCGGCGCCACGCGGCGCATTGCGGACGTGCCCTGCAATCAGATTGAGGCAACCTGGGAGAACGACTCGAAGACTTTGCTGTACGGATCAGACTGTGGTCGAAGCCTCTGGTTTACCGCGGTAGCGCGGCGGCGTGTCGTTCCATGAAATGGTCATTCGGTCAGGACTTCGCGGGGTGGCGCTCGCGCTTATGGAATGCGTCACCGGTAAGGGAGCGCGCCAGTTCCTGTTTGTGGTGTTCGAGCTGGCTGATTCGCCAGAACTGATAGAAACCGTGAATCGAACAAAATGCCGGCTCCTCGCTGCATGTCTGCTCCTGGATGACCTGAGCGATGAAGAATCGATGACTCCCGACAGCGATGGAGGTTGTGATCTCCAGTTCCTTCACACTCAGCGCAAACTCAGGCACGGGAATGCTGAGTTTCGCCGATGGCCTGGTGGCAAAGGGCAGCCGGCTCCAGTTGATGGATTCCAGCTTGTGGTGACCAGCGAGACTGTACGCCAAATAGCCCTGCTGCTCAGGCAGACTGCTGAGCGCGACGCGGCCGGCCCGTTGCACGAGGGTACCGGCAACGCGTTCCGTTCTCAAGGCAAAGCCAAAATCGCCGTTGCCAAGATCGCCGCAGAGGTTCATCGGGAAGATATTTCCGGCGTCGCGATTGCCGACACTGACCAGCAGGATGGGGTGGGGTCGAATGAAGGTGACCATCGAGGCCCGCCGCTCGAGAAAGGACATGCGAATGCCCTGCGTATTGTCCCGCTTCCATTGCCGGTAAGCGTGAAGCAGGTAGTGAATCGCGATGCGCGGAGCGGGAAGGCAGAAGTTCCTTGAACTGCGCGGTTCGAACAACATGAATTGCGAGCGCGCTCCGGCCAGCGTGCGCTGATGCGCGAGGCCGATTTCGCCCAGGACGCGTTTTGTATTTCGCTCGGTGAAAACCAAAGTCAGGCGAGAGAGATCGCTGTCGTGGGGGCAGGCTCCCTGATCGAAGCCGATGCAAAGCACGAACGGCTCGGCACAAGCGGTGGAGAGACGGCGGGTTACGTCCAGATCCGTGGCTGGGCCGCGAAGAGAGACGCAGATTTCGCTCTGCGGCATGGGCAGCCCCAGCGTGAATTCCTGCGGTAGCAGCGTGTCGCCGAAGGCGAGCCTTTTTGTAGCCGCGCGAAATGTGGCGCCGATTGACATCTGGAGGCCCTCCCTGGGACCGGTGGAGAATGGTCCGGAGGCTGAACGCGGATCAAGCGTACGTGCCTTCGCAGGCAAACGTGTCATTGAGTTATCACCAGGTTGTCTTTCGGGATCCGGATACAGCAACCGGGGCCGCCGCGGACACTTCTGAGGGCTCTGGGTGTAGCTGAGCATCCGAGCGTGATCCAGTGCGAAGAGGATCGACAATTCGAGGGGAATACCCGGACATTCTGGAGACAACTGCGACGGCTGCTGATGGTTGTCTTGTGATGACGACCGGTGCGCAGACTGGACACTTGAGTCGTGGTCACCGCCCCGGTCCAATGCAAATGAAATTACGCTGGAAACATCTGCGCCATCCAGTTCGGAGCGTCGCATCTGCAAAGTGTCGATTGCAGGCCGGCTGGGCCAACAGGAGGCTGCTCTACCAAGGTGGTCGCCGGTTCAAGCCGGATCCGCGATACGATCTGGACGCGGTCACTCGTGGATTCCGGCCGCTCACCGGCGACACCGGATGTGACCGCCAGCTTTTGCAGAGGATCTGCAGGGCGTACTGCCTGGCCATGAGCGGGGAACCGATTGCGCCGGAGAAATACAATCCGACGCCATGGTGGCAGCAACAGCGCACGGCGATGCTTCGACCGGTTATTCAGGCGTTGTGTTCGCATGACATCGACACGTTAGAGAGCATGTACGCCAACTTTTATCGCGATGATTGCTCAACGGGCCTGCTTCCCGTGCAGCGGGTGAAAGGCCATTACTTCGGCAAGAGCATTCGGGATGTTCATCGTCGCCTTTACCTGGTCGATGCCCTCTATCGGCTGGATTACTGGAAAAGGCAGACGGATGGCCGCTACAGCCTTCGCGAGCTTGCCGGTCCCGAGACGGGAAACCCCTGGGGTGTGGTGCTGGAAGACACGCTGGTGCGAGCGGGGGCTGAGTACCAGCACTACTGCGCGCAACGAATCGCGCGGCTTCTGCCAGCCGGACGCGCGACGATTGCCGAGATCGGCGGCGGCTTCGGCGGTATGGCATATTATCTGCTTCGGGATCGGCCTGAAACGACCTACATCGACTTCGATGTGCCGGAAAGCATCGCGCTGGCCTCGTATTATCTGCTGAAGAGCTTTCCGGGTTTGAATGTCGTGTTGTACGGCGAAGCGGAGCTGAACACTGAGACCATCAGCACGGCGGATATTATCCTGATGCCGGTTTTCGAGCTCGAGCGCCTGGAGGATCAGGCCGTCGATCTCAGCTTCAGCTCGCATGCGCTGTCAGACGTAAGACCGGAGTTCGCGCCGGAGTACCTGAGCGACATCGCTCGCATTACGCGGAATCACTTTCTCTATGTCGGAAGCGAACGCTTCGCGAAGAGTATTGCGGATGTATCGACTGAGCCGCATGGCCAATTCGCATTGCTGGAGTCGCGCCCGTCAGGGTGGAGCGATCACATTGCCCCCGGCGCGGGCCACGTGGAACAGCTTTACGGTGCGGCAGGCCGGGAGGCGGCGATGTCCATTTCGCTGTCCGCAACTGCCCCGTAGGCCGTCGTCGGCGCTGCGAACATTTCTTGCGGAGCACGCACTATTCGTGCAGGAGCACCCAGAGGGACTTGCAGAAGCGGAATCCGGGTCCTCCTGCCCATTCGACTTTGCCGGCCACGTCAGCTGCGCTGAAGCGCTGGAGCAGCGGAGCGGTTATGGCAAGCGCCGCCATTCGAATCAGACCGGCTCCCACGCAGGAGTGAGGGCCGACTCCAAAGGTCAGATGCTGGTTACCGCGACGGGCGAGGTCAACTTCGTTTGCCCGATCAAAGTGATCAGGATCGTGATTTGCCGTTTCGATTTCGAGAACCATCCGTTCGCCACGCCGGATATGTCTACCGTTGAGTTCAACGTCCTGCGTTGCAGTTCTGAACAAGACAGCTGGAAGGGCCGCGTGGCGCAGCAACTCTTCGAGACCGTATTCCAGCAGAGCAGGATTGCGGTGCAACTCAGGCCAGGAGGCGCGGCTCTCGAGAAGAGCGGCCCACGCATTTGCCAACAGCCTGGGCAAGGTAAGCGCCAGAGCCACAAAGCCGGAATCGCGAAGGAGCTCGGGTCCGGAGGAGAACCACGGACGCAGCTGCGTCGTTGCCTCTCTAGCACGTTCCTTCAGGACCGGATCGAAAGGATCCGCCGCCGACTCGGAAATCGGGATGGCGATCGCGAAAAGGGCGTCACCATCCTTCAGGTCTATGCCCGTAACCATCGCGGCGAATGCCAGGCAAACGGGTTGGGCGTAGGCGGCGACCAAATCAACAGGAGCACCAGCAGGAAGTTTGTTGACCGAAGAGTTGGCCACTCCACACAAATGGGTTCGCCAGATCCGCAACTGCTCGGGTGAGAGCGCGGCGCGCGTTTCCGCACGCACTCGGCGGCTGTGAGCAGGATCCGGCAAGCTGGGCCTGGGCTCTGCGCGGGCACCTCCCGGGGCCAGGTGGGGACACCGGAAGGCCGCGACAACATCGGCGTAGCGATCCACTACCCACGCCTGGCGGTCGGGGTCAAACACAGGCTGCTCAGTCCTGTCGACGGACTGATCTTCGCGCTTGCCCTCGGCGTCAAAAGAGGTGCTAGCTCGTTCCAGAGGGGCCATGGAACTGATTCATACCGGGTTCGCTCCGGATGCTTGTCATTACATTGTTAGATTTTGGAGCAGTTCGATAGTCGGGCGTCAGGAGCCGGCGTAGTTTCCGCCGTTGCGGGTTCCGCGTACCATATCGGCATCGCGGCCCAAAACCCAAATATCTCCTGAGGACAAACCGAATGATGCATCGCATCTCGTATTTTCCGGCAGTGCTATTCCTGATCGCTTCCGTCGCGCCAGCACAGACGACGAACCTGGTTCCGGACAAAGCGCACAGTGGGGTGAATTTCTCCATCCTGCACATGAGTCTCTCTAATGTGCGAGGGCATTTCGGCAACATCGGAGGAAGCATTGCGCTGAACGATTCCGATGTTGCGAAATCCACGGTGAACGTGACCATTGATGTGAGCACGGTGGACACCGGAGTCCCGTCGCGGGATAACGACCTGAAAAGCGCCAATTTTTTCGATGTTGCTCAGTATCCGACGGCGACTTTTGCCAGCACCAGCGTGGCGAAGAGTAATGGCGGTTTGACGGTGAATGGCAACCTTACCCTCCATGGGGTGACCAAGCCGGTCACATTGCAGGTAGAAGGTCCGAACGGGCCTGTGAATGGAATGGACCACAAGCAGCACTACGGATTCTCGGCGACGACAACCATTAGCCGCACAGCGTTTGGCATTGGATCGAAATACCCGGCCGCTGTGGTGGGTGATGACGTCAAGCTGATTATCGATCTGGATGCTGCGAAGCAGTAGGTCTTCGCGGTAACCCGGGAGTTCTTCATGTCCGCGGCAGTTCGGTGAACCGTGACGAGTGCTTCGCTACCGGTCCGTTCACGTGCGCGAAAATTGTTGCGACCTTGTTGCCTGCCAGCCATAACTGAGATTTGTGCTTGCTGGAGAACACGATGAACCCGAGCAGTCCCGCGGCCTCGATACGAGGCATCATTCCACCGATGGTGACTCCTCTGGCCGGAATCGATGAGCTGGATATATCTGGTCTGGAGAGGCTGATCGAGCATATCCTGCAGGGCGGCGTTCACGGGATCTTCATTCTCGGCACCACAGGAGAAGGGCCGGCTCTGAGCGATCGGCTGCGGCGCGAGCTGATTGAGCGCACCTGCCGGCAGGTGGCGAATCGCGTTCCGGTTCTGGTCGGGCTCATCGATTCAGCGTACCCGGAGATGCTCCACGTGGCCGACTGGGCCGCCCAATGCGGAGCTTCGGCCCTGGTCGTCGCGCCGCCGTTTTATTTTCCGCTCAGTCAGGCAGACCTGCTGCGCATGATCGAAAGCCTGTCCAAAGATCTCGCTCTGCCCTTTTATCTGTACAACCAGCCCGAGCTGACCAAAGTCAGCTTCAGCCCGGAGACAGTCGCCGTTGCTTCTGAGATCCACGGAATCATCGGGATCAAGGATAGTTCCGGCGATATCGGCTACGTGAGAGAAATTCTCCGCCGGCGGCATACGCGCTCGCCGTTCCATGTGCTCGTTGGGCCGGAGCACCTTCTGGAGGAAGCGCTGGCGTGTGGCGCGGACGGCGGTGTGCCGGGAGGCGCGAACATCTTTCCGGAACTCCCCGTTCAGCTGTATGAGGCACACAGGCGAGGCGATTCTGCACGGGCCCACGAAATTCAAAGGCGCATCATCACGCTCGGCGCGCCGATCTGGAATGTCGATGAAGAGGGCACAGGGCACCTGCGGCGTCTGAAGTGTGCGCTCAGCCTGCTGGGTCTTTGCAGCGGGCGGCCTGCGTGGCCCTCCGTCGAGTCAGCGCCGGAAGAGCGAACCCGCATGGAGGAGCACCTGACGCGACACGGCATCCTTGCCTCTTCCGGCCCCGGGGAAGGGTGGCGGTAACCGAGGCGCCCCAAGAGGGAGCTGGAATGAAGGAAGCGGTCCAGAGCGGAGGCGTCAGCGCGTCGGGCGGCACGGGGAGCACCGTCCTGCCAGGCGGCCCCGCTGTCCGCCATGGAGTCTACGCGTGGGTGGTGGTGGGTCTGCTGTGGCTCGTTTGCTTCTTCAGTTATGCCGACCGGCAGGCACTTTTCTCGGTGTTTCCTCTGCTTCGAAAAGAGATGGGACTCACGAGTGTGCAGCTGGGGATGCTGGGATCGTCGTTCGCAATCATCTATGGCCTAAGCGGACCATTCGCCGGCTACGTGGTCGATCACATCCGCAGGAAGACCGCGATCCTTGGCGGACTCGAGCTTTGGAGCGTGATCTGCTGCCTGTCGGCGGTGTCGCGCAATTTCGCTCAGCTGGTCGCGTTCCGCGCCTGCGAAGGATTGGGCGAGTCGATCTACTATCCTGCCGCGCTCTCGATGGTGAGCGACTACCACGGGTCGCGCTCGCGCTCGCGCGCGATGGGCATCCTGCAGACCAGCGTCTATGCAGGAACCGTGGGCGGCGGATACTGGGCCGGAGTCATCGCGCAGCGGCATGGCTGGCGGTCAGCGATTCTGCTCTTCGGCGGAGCCGGATGTGTTCTCGGGCTTCTGCTGATCGGCCTGCTGCGCGAACCGGTGCGCGGTGCGGCGGATTCGGCCGGTCTGGCGTCAGCGGCAATGAAGCCATCACACGCCATCTCGGTCGGCGAGGTTCCCGGGTTGCTGCGCATCCGCTCGTTTGTGGCTCTGCTGGCAGTTTTCGCGTGCGCCAACTTCGTCGCTCTGGTTCTGCTGACCTGGATGCCAACATATCTGTACTCCCGGTTCCATCTCAGCCTCGCAGCGGCCGCCTTCGATGCTGCGGTTTATCCGCAA
>DASSKX010000467.1:0-2235 GCA_035689925.1 Acidobacteriaceae bacterium | reverse complement strand
CCTCAGCGCCGGAGACCCGCGACAATCGGCTGACGTTTCGCATCCAGCTTGCCCCACATGCAGAATGGCACGTTTGCCTCAGCTGGATGGCGTACGTCGAAGGCAAACTGCTGCCGCTGGCCGCGCAGTGCTCGCGCGTGGACTCGAGCGACTGGGATCTGCGAAGAACGCGCTTCTTCAACTCCGCCACCTCGTTCTCGGTCCCGCATGCGGGCGATCTCTCGTCGCTCGTCTATCGCGTGCTGCGCCGCGCGCGGCTCGATATGGGCGATCTGCGCATGTACGACCGGGACTCTCCCGGCGGCATTGCGGTGGCGGCCGGCGTCCCCACGTATATGGAGGTCTTCGGTCGCGATCTGCAGGCTTCCGGATGGGCGGCCACGCTGCTCAGCCCGGAGTTCCTCCGTGGTTCGCTGAATGTGCTCAGCAGGCTGGGCGCTACCGAGACGAATGACTGGCGAGACGCGCAGCCAGGACGCATTCCGCACGAAATCCATACCGATCCGCTCTCCGTCCTGAACTTCCGGCCCAAAAGCCTGTACTTCGGGGCGGTCTCCGGTTCTTTCCTGCTCCCCATCTCCGTTTCCGAACTGTGGCACTGGACCGGCGATCTGGATTCCGTGCGTCCCTACGTGGACGCCTGCATGAACGCGATTGCATGGGCCGACAAGTACAGCCTCGATGCAACAGGCTTTTATCGTTATCAGACGCGATCCGAGCAGGGCGTCAAGAACCAGGGCTGGAAGGATTCAAATGACGCGATCGTCTACCCGGACGGCTCTCAGGTCGATGCGCCGATCGGCACCAGTGAGATGCAGGCTTTCATGTATGTCGCGAAGCTGCATTTTTCCGAGGTGATGTGGAGGCTGGGCCGGGCGGATGTGGCGCGCCGCCTGTTCACCGAGGCCGAAGACCTGAAGAGGCGCTTCAATGAGAAGTTCTGGATGGAGGACGAGGGCTTCTACGCGATGGGCATCGACAACCGGGGCGAACTGATCCGCTCCATCGCATCCGATGCAGGCCACTGCGTGCTGGCCGGCATCGTCGATGAGTCGCGCGTGAAGCGCACGGTGAATCGGCTGATGCGCGACGATCTGTTCTCCGGGTGGGGCATTCGCACGCTGTCCGCAGACCACGCCGCGTTCAATCCGTTCTCTTATCATCGCGGCACCGTGTGGCCGGTCACGAACGCCGTCTTCGTGCTGGCGTTCAGCCGCTATGGCCTACACGGCGAAATGCACCGCCTCGCCAGAGCCATGTTCGAGGCCGCCAGCCTGTTCGAGCACGAACGCCTGCCGGAGGTTTTCGGCGGGCACCAGCGCAGGCCGGATTTGCCATTCCCGGGCATGTACACGCGCGCGGACTGGCCGCAGGCGTGGTCCGCGTCGGCTCCCTTCCTCATCCTCCAGGCGCTGCTCGGGATTTATCCGTACGCCCCGGCAGACGTTTTGTTTGTCGATCCGCACTTGCCGGATTGGCTGCCGGAAATCACGGTCGAGCGCCTGCGCATTGGCCAGGCCGTCGTGAGCCTCCGTTTCCGCCGCAACGACGAGGGCAGAACGGACTACGACGTCACCAGTCTTGAGGGAAACCTGCACGTCCTGCGCCAGCCGAGTCCCTGGTCGCTGACCAGCGGTTGGGCCGAGCGCACCCGCGACGTACTGGAAAGCCTGCTGCCTCACCCGAAGGCTAGCTGAGCAGGTTCCAAGTGGCGGAAGCGCGTGTGAGTCGAACACACCGTCGCCCATGAAGAACGACCGCCGGTTTTGAAGACCGGGAGGATCACCGGAACCTATGCGCTTCCATGACCTGCTCGGCTAGAATAGCCCGGCGAGTGCGTGACCGCATCTATGCAACCCGTGGAACCAGTTCTGATCGATAACGCAGCCCCGGATGCGCCCGCAGCTGCATCCGTTCGCCTGACGCAGCAAACGAAAGCCGGAGGCTGCGCCAGCAAACTTGCTCCGGGACTGCTTAGCGCCGTTCTGTCGCGTCTGCCGCGCCAGCAACACCCGGACCTCATCGTCGGATTTGACACCGCCGATGACGCAGGTGTGTTTCGCATTTCCCCGGAGACCGCACTGGTGCAAACCGTGGACTTCTTCACTCCCATGGTGGACGATCCCTTCACCTATGGGCGCATTGCCGCGACGAATGCGCTAAGCGACGTCTACGCGATGGGAGGAACCCCGCTGACCGCTTTGGCCATGGTGTGCTTCCCGGCGGACGGCGACT
>DASSKX010000466.1:0-2323 GCA_035689925.1 Acidobacteriaceae bacterium | reverse complement strand
CATTGGAGGAATGAGTGGCATCGATCCGGTGGCGATGATGAGCTTGTCGAACGGCGTGACGCTGCCGTCGTCGCCGCTGACGGTGCGGTTCTGCTTGTCGATGGCGAGGATGCGCACGCCGAGGCGGAGCGTGATTCCGTGACGCTGGTACCAGTCGAGGCCGTTCATCACGATGTCGTCAGCGCATTTTTCTCCGGCGAGAACGGATGAGAGCAGGATGCGGTTGTAATTAACGTGCGGCTCATCGCCGAAGACGGTGATGGCAAATTTCTGCCCGTGCCGGAGGATTTGCTCGATGCATCCGATCCCGGCCATTCCGTTGCCTATCAGAACCAGCTTTTCCATGCCTGCTCCGTTGTCCTCAGCTGTTGGTGAGGGATGTTTCCACCCGCACCGCGCACTGCTTGTAGTTGGGTTCCCGCGAGACGGGGTCGAACTCGCTCTGCGTAACGGCGTTCACGTTCCACTCCACGAAATGGAATGGCATAAAAACCTGACCGGGCGCGACGATCTCGGTGATGCGCAGCTCGACGCGGCGCACCGCTCCGCGTGCGGAGAGAACATCGACGCGCTCGTGGGGGCGAAGGCCGAGTGCGCGTGCATCGCGCGGATTCATCTCGAGCCAGGCGCGGGGAGAGAGGGTATCGAGGATGGGGATGGCGCCCGTCTTCGTGCGGGTGTGCCAGTGCTCGACCGTGCGTCCGGTGTTGAGCACCAGCGGGAAGTCCGCCGAGGGCTGCTCGGGAAAAGGCTTCCATTCACCACAGATCAGGCGGGCGCGGCCGGTCTCGGTTTGGAACTGGCCATCGGCGTAGAGGCGGCGCGCTGCTGCCGGCTCTTCGTTCGTATCCGCCGGATAAGGCCACTGGACCCCGCCGTGCTGCTCGAGGAGTTCGTACGTGATGCCGGAGTAATCGCACAGACGCCCCGCGGAGACGCGGCGCCATTCGTCAAAGGCGTCGCGGGGGCTGGACCATCCCGGAAACAATTCGTTGGCGCAGCCAAGCTGTCTCGCAACGGCGAGGAAGATTTCGAAATCTGGCCTGGCTTCGCCGGGCGCAGCAACAACGCGATTCACTTTGCTAACGCGGCGTTCGGAATTCGTGTAGGTGCCTTCTTTCTCTCCCCAAGTGGCTGCGGGCAGGACCAGGTTGGCGAGTTCCGATGTCGGCGTGGGGTGAAAGCCATCCTGCACGACCAGGAACTCGAGGTTGCCGAGCGCCTGACGCAGCACATCGCGATTTGGGAAGCTGACGACCGGATTCGTGGCAATGATCCACAAGCCACGAATCTTCTTTGCGAGCGCGGCTTCGATGATGTCCGGATACGCGAGGCCGCGCGCGCTGGGAATGCGCTCGACCGGGACGCTCCAGAGCGCGGCGAGTTCCACGCGGTCGGCTTCAGATTCGAATCTGCGATAGCCGGGCAGGCTTGAGGTGAATCCCGCTTCGCGCGTGCCCATCGCGTTGCACTGGCCGGTGATCGAGAACGGCGAGGCACCAGGACGCCCGATATTTCCGGTGAGCAGCGCGAGATTATTGATCGCGTTGACGGTTTCGACGCCGATCGAGCTGTGGTTCACGCCCATCGTCCACGCGACCATGCCGCGCTTCGACCGGCCGTAGAGGACGGCGACCTGATGCAGCTTCGTAGTGGTGAGGCCGGTGACTTCGCTGACGTACTCGGGCGTGTAGCGCTCAAGGAATGCGCAGAGTTCGGCGTAGCCTTCAGTGTGCGCGTCGATGTACGCGCGATCCACGAAGCCTTCGCGGATGAGCAGGTGCGCGATGCCGTTCAGCAGTGCCAGATCGGACCGCGGGCGGAGCGGCAGGTAGAGATCGGCCATCATCGCCGTCTTGGTCACCCGCGGATCGGCGACGATCAGCGTCTTGCGCGGATTCGCATCGAGGTGCCGGCAGAGGATCGGGTGATTTTCAGCGATATTCGCACCGAGCAGGAGGATGACGTCAGCGAGGGCGAAATCCTCGTACGCGCCAGGAGATCCATCGCTGCCGAAGGAGCGTTTGTACCCCGCAACGGCAGTCGCCATGCACAATGTCGTGTTGCCGTCATAATGCGGTGTGCCGAGCCCCAGCTGCACCAGCTTTCCGAGGGTGTAGAACTCTTCCGTGACGAGTTGGCCGGTGCCGATCACTCCGATCGCGTCCTTGCCGTAGCGCTCCTGAATGCGCCGGAACTCAGCCACCATCGTTTCGATCGCCGTCTCCCAGGAAACGCGCGACGAGTGGCCATTGCGGCGGAGCATGGGGTGCGTGGCGCGGCCGGGAGCGCTGATCGCATGGTGTTCGGCCAGCCCTTTGGG
>DASSKX010000465.1:0-5709 GCA_035689925.1 Acidobacteriaceae bacterium | reverse complement strand
CCTCGCTGGCACAACGGCGCGCCTCTTCCCAGTCCTGGAAGAAGTCGTTCGCGGCGGTGCTGCCGCGGGCGATCCAGGCTCCGGCAACCAGGCGCCGGTTCTGCGTGTTGCGAGCCAGGGCGAGAGCCTCTTCGCTGTGTAGCTTCGCGTCATTGGCGTATACGGCCAGGTCAACATCTTCGCCCAACTGTTCCTCGACGCGGGCGTTCTCAGCAGCCGCCTGCAGGATGCGCGCGCGGGCCATGAGAATGGTGTCGTCTTTATCGAATCCGATGCGATAGGCGTCCGCTGCCTCCTCTGCGGCGCGATCGATGTCGCCGCGGTCGAGATGGAGATATCCGAGGTTGAAGATCACGTTTCCAATGCCGCGGGAGTGCCCATGCAGCTCGTAAACCTGGCGAGCGCGCTTCAGGTCGACAATGGCTTCGTGGCAAATCTGCTGGTAGCGCTCGCGCAGGTTCGCCCCATTCGCGGAGGAACCAGCAACGCTCTGCGGACGAGCATCGATTTTTTTGCGCAGTTGCAGGGCCAACAGGCGGCGGACGTACGCGGCGTTCACGAGAGCGCGGGCGAGGTTTAAATGATTCGAATCGCCCTGCGCATAGAGGCTGACAGCGCGCTCGAAGTGTTCAAGGGCGCGCGTGTATTCGCCGGAGCGGCGTACGATGCGGCCGCGCGCGGATTCGATGTTGCCCAGGGCGACGTAATGATCGGTGGCCTGGAGAACATTCTCGGCGTGAGAAAGCAGTCGCAGGGCCTCGCGACGCATGCCCTTCTGAAAGAGCAGCCAGCTTTCGTGAATCTGAATGACTGCGGTGAACACCTCGTCCTGCGCTTTCTGAGCCAGTTCACGAGCGCGCACGATGTGAAGATAGGCGGCCTCGTATTCACCCTTCTTGCGATGAGCGCGGCCTTTCCAGAAATGAGCCAGTGTGGCAAGAGTCTCATCTGGCAGATCGGACTCGGTCTTCAGCACCAGCTCCAGAGCCTCAATGGCATCGCTCATCTCATCGGTCGAAAGCGCACGAAAGGCCTCGACCATACGCAGCCGAACATAGTCGCCGAAGGAGAGGCGCTGACGACACTCCGGGGGGAACCGCTGGAGCAGTTGTTCCAGAAAATGGTAGTCACGGTACCCGACATCGACCCACTGGGCGACGAGCAGAAGCAGCCGGGCGGCTCCGGGTTCCCCGGGGTTCAGAGCAGCCAGGAGGGGTTCACCTCCCTGCAACAGAGTCTTGCCCGCAGTGATGCGGCGTGCCTGCAGCATGCGGGTGAGTTCGACTGCAAATCGATTTAGCTGCGCTGCAGCACTGCCAGTTGCGCTGTGATCCGATTCGGGCGGGCGCGGTGAATCGAAGCGGGCACCCGCTGGGCTTGGGGGAGAAGGCTGCTGCATGTTTGTGGTTCGCCGAGTAGGCCCTGAACGGGCATGATCACGCATCTGCGGTGATTATGGGCGCATCGGGGAGCTTCCGTCCACTCGTCCGTTTCGGACGAGCAGGTCTTGCCCGGCTTTTCATGGATGAGCTCTACTGCGTCCTATCGTCACGTGGCCGGACGTCCACGGACCGGTCAAGGAGAACACGGATGCTGCACATTGCAGGGAAAAATGGATGGAGCTCTCACCGCTGGGAAGGAATCAGCCGCGCTTACTCGGCTGACGAAGTACATCAACTGCGCGGCACTGTGCGCGTCGAGTATTCGCTGGCCCGGGCCGGCGCGGAGAAGCTGTGGCGGTTGCTGCACCAGGAGCCATATGTAGCGGCGCTCGGCGCGCTGACCGGCAACCAGGCCGTGCAGATGGCGCAGGCTGGCCTCAAGGCCATTTACCTGAGCGGGTGGCAGGTTGCTGCCGATGCGAACCTGAGCGGGCAGATGTATCCGGACCAGAGCTTGTATCCGGTGAACAGCGTCCCGACGGTCGTGCGGGCGATCAATAACGCGCTGATGCGCGCGGACCAGATTGCGCACGCCGAGGGCCAGGAGAGTATCGACTGGATGTTGCCGATCGTGGCGGATGCCGAAGCCGGATTTGGAGGCATCCTCAATGCTTTTGAGCTGACCAAAGCGATGATCGAGGCCGGAGTGGCCGCTGTGCACTTCGAAGATCAGCTTTCCTCCGCCAAGAAGTGCGGACACATGGGTGGCAAGGTACTCGTGCCCGCACGCGAGGCCATTCAGAAGCTGGTGGCAGCGCGCCTGGCAGCCGATGTCGTCGACGTTCCGACCATTCTGGTCGCGCGTACCGATGCCGATGCTGCGCAGCTCATCACCAGCGATTGTGATCCTGTGGACGCGCCCTTCCTGACCGGCGAGCGCACCGTCGAGGGCTTCTTCCGGTTCCGGGGCGGGCTGGAGGCGGCGATTGCCCGCGGGCTGGCTTACGCGCCTTGGGCGGACATGGTCTGGTGCGAGACATCAGAGCCGAATCTCGAAGACGCACGGCGGTTTGCCACAGCGATCCACGACCGCTTTCCCGGCAAGCTGCTGGCGTACAACTGCTCGCCGTCATTCCACTGGCAGGGCAAGCTCAAGCAGCGGGAGATCGCAGAATTCCAAAGAACGCTGGGCGAAATGGGCTATCGCTTCCAGTTCGTCACGCTGGCCGGATTCCATGCATTGAACCTGTCAACGTTCGAGCTCGCACACGAGTACGCGCACAGCGGTATGAGCGCGTATGCGACTCTGCAGGAGCGCGAATTCGAGTTATCCCGGGAACTGGGCTATGGAGCCGTGAAACACCAGCGATTTGTCGGCACCGGCTACTTCGACCGGATCGCGACCACGATCGCCTCCGGACAGATTTCCACCTGCGCGCTGCCCGGATCGACGGAGGAGGCCCAGTTCGAGGATGGGATGGACGACCCACGTGAACATGCGCCAACGCTCTCAGAACTTCGCGCTGAGATGTAGCCGGAACTATCATCAGAAGGAGAAGAGGCGAATGATGACCACAAGCGCAGCCGTTCAGGAATTCAGCATGTTCCCCGAGGATCGGGAGCAGGAAATCCTCTCAGAAGAAGCCGTGCAGTTCCTGCGGGAGTTGGATCAGCGGTTTGAAGTGAGACGTTTGGAGTTGCTGGCAGCACGCCAAAAGCGGCAGGAGGACTTCGACCGCGGCGCTCTGCCGCAATTCCTGCCGGAGACCGAGGCGATCCGCGAAGCAGACTGGATGGCGGCCCCGATTCCGCCGGAAATTCTCGACCGGCGCGTTGAGATCACCGGCCCCACCGAGCGGAAGATGGTGATTAACGCCCTGAACTCGGGTGCGAACGTGTTCATGGCGGATTTCGAAGATGCCAACTCGCCGACCTGGGGGAATTGCATCGAGGGCCAGCGCAACCTGCGCGATGCCAATCTGCGCACCATCAGCTTCTGCTCGAGTGACGGCCGCACTTACGAACTGAAGCCGAACCCAGCGGTCCTGTTCGTCCGCCCGCGCGGATGGCACCTGATCGAGAAGCACTTCCCGGTGCTGGGGCACCCGATGTCAGCGTCGCTCTTCGACTTCGGCCTGTACCTCTTTCACAATCACAAGATTCTGCTGAAGCGGCGGTCGGCTCCGTACTTCTACCTGCCCAAGCTGGAGAGCCACCGGGAGGCGCGCCTGTGGAACGACGTCTTTGTCTTCGCGCAGGAGTATCTCGGGCTGCCGAAGGGAACCATCCGGGCCACGGTGCTGATCGAGACCATCGCCGCTGCGTTTGAGATGGACGAGATCATCTACGAACTACGAGACCATTCCGCCGGGCTGAACTGCGGCCGGTGGGATTACATCTTCAGCTTTATTAAGAAATTCCGCAGCCGCCCGGAGT
Source organism: Acidobacteriaceae bacterium (assembly GCA_035689925.1). Lineage (GTDB taxonomy): Bacteria > Acidobacteriota > Terriglobia > Terriglobales > Acidobacteriaceae > Palsa-343. Next base: position 1,891 of record DASSKX010000465.1, on the reverse strand, counting down.
TTGTGCTGCCGGACCGGGCGGAAGTCACGATGGAGCAGCCGTTCATGCGGTCCTACGTGGAGTTGCTGATCCACACCTGCCATCGGCGTGGCGTGCACGCGATGGGAGGCATGGCTGCGCAGATCCCGATTCGCAACGACCCGAAGGCCAACGAAGAGGCAATGGAGCGCGTGCGGCAGGATAAGCTGCGCGAAGTCCGCGCCGGGCATGACGGAACATGGGTCGCGCATCCGGGGCTGGTGCCGGTGGCGCGGGAGGTCTTCGACGAGCATATGAAGTCGAGGAACCAGATTCGCATGCCGGCTGAGAAGCATTCGCGCATCAAGGCTGAGGACCTGCTGCAGATTCCCGTGGGCCACATCACAGAAGCCGGGTTGCGGCGTAATATCTCGGTCGCCCTGCAGTACCTGGAGTCGTGGCTGCGCGGCAATGGCTGCGTTCCGATCTATAACCTGATGGAAGATGCGGCCACGGCGGAGATTTCGCGTACCCAGCTATGGCAGTGGATCCGTCACAGGGCAAAGATGGAGGACGGCCGGACCGTAACCGCGGAAGTGTGCGAGTCCGTCATGCAGGAGAGCTTGCAGCAGATGCAGACAGCGATGGGAGAGCGCGCCTGGCAGGAATCGAAGTACGAGCAGGCGGCCGAACTGCTGCAACGGCTGAGCACCGGCCCATTCCAGGATTTCCTGACGCTGGCAGCTTACGACGAGCTGGCGTAGCAATCGGCCGGTTGCCGTTCCATTGTGGCAACCGGCATCTCTCCCCAGGTCTCTTCCAGGAACACGACCAGCGCCACAAAGAGCGCAGTCGCGAGTCCATTACTCACTACGGCTCGGCCGGCGAAAGGCGCCGGGGATCTCCTTCGCTCTCATCCGCTGCAGCCACATCGATGCACTGGACCGGACATCCGGACTATACGAACACGGGCCCACGTATCGCGCGTTCGCGAGGAAGGACATACGATGGAGCACTTATCTCAATCGCCAGGGAGTGGGCGTGGCGGAGAATCGCCGCATCCGCGCGTGACGCTGAACGTTCGCTATCACGATATGAAAACCGCTTCCCCCGCTCCTGCAATTCGGCGCGACAATGTGACAGGCGTCACGGCGACGAACCTGCGGACGGTGCTCTCATCCTGGCTGCAATCAGCCAGGGGCACCCCGCAGAGGTATCCCGGGGAGGTGGTTATGCACGCGACCGTCGAGGAAATTGTCCTGACAACCGGGAATGGCCAGAGCCGGCCGGAGATTCTCTCCTATGACTGCGGCGACGAATGCAGTCTGGATCACTGGCTCGAGGTTTACTGGCTGGTGGAGGAAGAATTCGAATTCGCCCGGGACGCCGATCGTGAACCGCTGGACCGGTGACCCGGACGAAAGCCAATCTCAGAAGTGCAGTCCACCGCCGCAGATGAGCACCTCGCCGGTCACGTAGTCGGAGAGCGGCGAGCAGAAGAACAAGACTGCGCCCGCAGCCTCCTCGGGCGTTCCCAGGCGGCCCAGCGGACACGCGGTCTTCACCGACTCGAGAAGCGTCGGTTGCACACCCAGGCGGATCTGGTGGCCGTGCATCTCCATCTTCGCGTCGGGCCTGTTCAGGTCCTGGACGAGGCGCGTCTGGATCAGTCCAAAGCCAACCGCGTTCACGTTGACGTTGTAACGGCCCCACTCCTTGGCCATTGTGCGGGTTAGCCCGATCACGCCTGCCTTGCCTGATGAATAGCCAACTTGTCCGGGGTTGCCGTCAGTGCCGGCAATGGACGTGATGTTGACGACTTTGCGCATGACGCGCTGACCTGCGGCGATTTCGTGTTTCGCGCTATCGCGGATGTAGGTGGAAGCAGCGCGGAGAATTCGGAACGGCACGACGAGGTGGATTTCCAGCATGG
>DASSKX010000464.1:0-4565 GCA_035689925.1 Acidobacteriaceae bacterium | reverse complement strand
CCGTGGATGCGGAGAATGGCGACGTTCTCAGGGATGTCCTTGTCGTGGAGGACGTGGGCCTGGCTGTCGCGGAGGTATTCCTCGGTAACGGCGGAGACGGTGGTCGTTTCGGAGATGCGGTAGATGTAAAGCAGCGCCGCGAGTGCCATACCTACGCCCACGGCAACGGTGAGATCGGCGACGACGGTGAGAGAAAACGTTGCCGCCCACACGGCGATGTCGGCTTTGGACATGCGGAGCACGCCGCCGATCTCGCGCCATTCGCCCATGTTCCAGCAAACGACGAAGAGGACGGCCGCGAGCGTTGCCAGGGGGATGAACTTCGCCAGCGGGGCGGCGACGAGCAGAATGACCAGCAGCGTAAGAGCGTGCACCACTCCCGACACAGGAGTGCGTGCGCCGGAGCGAATATTGGTTGCGGTGCGCGCGATGGCGCCCGTCGCGGGGATTCCTCCGAAGAGAGGCGATGCAAGGTTGGCCACGCCCTGGGCGAAGAGTTCGACATTGGAGTTGTGACGATCGCCGGCCATGCTGTCTGCGACCACCGCGGAGAGCAGGCTTTCAATCGCCCCGAGCATGGCTACGGTGAAGGCGGAGGGCAGCAGGGGCAGGATGTGCTCGGCGTGAAGCGTTGGCAGGGTGAAGTGCGGGAAGCCCTGCGGAATACCTCCGAACTTTGTGCCAATGGTGTCCAGGTGCAGATGCAACATGGCGGCAACGGCAGTGCAGCCGAATACCGCAATGATGGAACCTGGCACGCGGCGATTGATCCGCGGCCACAGAAGAATGATGGCCAGAGTGATGGAGGCGATGATCACCGTTTGCGGCTGTACGGTCCCGATGTGCTGCGCGAGGACTTTCATGCGCGGCAGAAAATTGCTCGGCACAGCCCCGGTCTTCAGACCGAGGAAGTCCTTGATCTGCGTGGATGCAATGAGGATCGCGATGCCGTTGGTGAAGCCAATGATGACCGGACGCGGGATGAATTTGACCGCAGAGCCAAGGCCGGTAATGCCCATGATGAGCAGCAGCACGCCCGCCATGAGAGTGACCAGTGAGAGCCCGCCCAGGCCGAAGCGCGCGACGATTCCGGCGACGATGACGACGAAGGCGCCCGTGGGGCCGCCGATCTGCACTTTCGAACCGCCCAGTGCGGAGATAAGGAAGCCCGCGACGACAGCGGTGTAGAGGCCGGCCTGGGGCGTGACTCCGGAGGCGATGCCGAATGCCATCGCCAGCGGCAGAGCGACAAGCCCGACTGTGATGCCGGCGGCGAGGTCATGGGTGAAGTCGCGTGCGGAGTAGCTGCGAAGAGAAGTGAAGGATCGGGGGAGGGGAAACCGGGGCAAGTTCATGAAGAACGATCTGCTCTTTCCATTTCGTCCAGCAGGGCAACGGATTCGCCGACCTGCTTGTGAAAGTAGCGGCGCATCAGGTCGAGGAGCTCGATCATCAGAGGATCGCGCAGCGAATAGAAGACCTGATTGCCGGCCTTGCGCGTGACGACGATCTGCCGCGCACGCAATACGGCGAGGTGCTGGGAGAGATTGGCCTGCTCGAGGCCAAGGTGTTCGACAAAATTGGTGACGGTCAGTTCGCCATTCTGGAGTTGTTCAAGGACGGCGATACGCGTCGGGTGCGCGAGCGCCTGGAAGATTTCAGCCTTAAAGTGTCGCAGGGTGTCCGGCACGTAGGTTATTATATGCGAAGATTCGCATATTCCTCAGTAGTAAAGACCCGCGAAGCACGTGAAGCTGTGTCCGCCGTTGCTCGGTGACTGTGGACGAGTTCGCGTATCTGCGGGAGCAGATCGGAACCATGCCGGAATCCAACTCGAAGTCCATTCATCTTGTGGTGCAGCACACGCAGACCGAGACGCAACCCTCCTTCCGTATCGTGGCGTATCGCGCCGATTCGCGATTCCAGCCTGCCGAGTTTTCATCGTTCGAGAGACTGCAGGAGGCACTGCGATGCATCTTGCCAGGGTTCGAGGACCGGTGGCTGGTCCTGCGCGAGCGGGAATACCGGGGGACGTACATCGTCTTTATGGGCGACTTTGAACTCGATGGGAACCAACTGCTGCAACTGGGGCTCAGGATGCTATGACCTTGCCGGTGAAGGAGCCCATGTCGCGTCCGGACGGGAGCAGGCTGCGCGTTCTAATCGCGGACGATGAAAAGAATATCGCCGAGACGATTCGCATCATTCTGAGCAAAGAGGGAATGGATGCGGTGGCCGTATACGGCGGCCGGGCGGCTGTGGACAAGGCTGCCGAATGGAAACCGGATATTTTGGTTGTTGATTACCTCATGCCGGATCTCAACGGCCTGGAGGCTGCACGCAGAATCTGCGAGCGGCACGCCGCCTGCCGGGTGCTGGTGCTTTCAGCTCTTGCCGCGGTGCACGACCTGAGGCACGAAATGCTGCGGTGCGAACATCCATACGAGGTACTGGTGAAGCCAATCCACCCGACGGATCTGCTGCGGCTGATTCGCGCGGTCGGCGGGGCTTAGGACTTGCACGAGCCAGCACAGGCAGTCCGCAGAGTCACGCCTCAGAACATATCTGCCGGGGACCTGCGCGGCTGTGATTGCACCATTTACGAACGCACGCTCAGCACGGGACAGGGGGCGTGGCGCACGATTTCGTACGCATGGCACCAGACGCGTCCGGCGTAGAGGGCGCGCTGCGGCTTGAGTCCAAGGACGATCAGGTCGGAGTGGTTCTTCTGCGCGAACGAGAGCACCGCGTCGGCCGGATTGCCGGTGAGCCGTTCGCTGCGCAAAAAGCCGTGTTCGTCGCGGGCTGCCAGTGCGTCCAGGTTATTTCTCAGTTCTTCAAGTCGCGATGTGTGGGGCCCCTCCGGATGCGAACAGACGTGAACGATGTCGAGGTTGGTGTGCCACTCACGCTGAACCGTGAGAACCCATGGCAGTGCCGCAAGGCTTTCGGTGGACAGATCGGTGGCGAAGAGCACGTTCTTCAGCTGCAGATGCTGCCCGGCACCGGGGGCGTGCGGTCCGACGACTGCGACCGGGCATCGGACTGCATGAAAAATCTTCTGGGCGACTGAGCCCTGCACCAGGCGCGGAAGTCCGCCGCGACCGTGTGTGCCGACCAGCAGAAGGTCAATGTGCTCGCCGGCGACGAAGGCGGGAAGTACCTCTTCCACTTCTCCGTCCTGAATGGAACAACGAAAGTCGACTCCATCCAGCTGATGAAGCTGCCTGAGGCGGCGGATCAGACCATCGCAGTCGCGGACGGCAGCATCGTCCATTGCAGGGATCATCTCGGGCGCGTAGACAAATTCCGACGGGCGGACGAGGTGGAGAAAGGTGACCGTCGCGCCGAAATGACGCGCTACTGCAAGCGTGTGCTGCACTGCATGCTCGGACGAAGGAGCGAGGTCCGTCGCGACGGCGACATGGCGAATGGCAACACTCGTGGCGATCTCAGTCGGCATGTCCACTCCCTTGCCCGGCGGATGCGGCTTGCGCTGTGGCGTGAACGGGTTGGAGTGCGCCGGTCAGCGGCGTGGTGTTGTCTTCTGCTGTTTGGGTGCGCGGTTCACCACCTGGTTCGGATGCTCGCGGTTGTGACGAGCGACCGCCTTGGCAATCTCCTCCGTGGAGAAGTGAGTGTGATGATCTGACTGGAGCACGTCGGTCTTGACTGGATTTGCTGTCGCTGGAGTATTCATACGTCCTCCCCTGCGGGCCCGGAGTCCCAGCGGATCGCTGCGGAGGCGCCAGTCACAGACGCAACCGGCATGTTGCTGGCTCACGCGTTGGGTACGCGCTATGACCGGCCAATCGGGTCGTCCGGTTAGCCACAGCGCACGCACGATGCAGCGTTGACTGGTTCCAGTATATGCTTCCGGTTTGCCGTCACAAGATGACTCAAGTGCATTGTGAGCCGGTCAAAATCGGCCCTGATGTGGGAGAGGCGTTGTGCTGTTTTGATTGTGACGCTCGGGCGGAGATCTCGATGATGCCGATGCAAATAAGTAAGCGCGTGGGCTGTCTTGTGGGGCTTGGACTCCTGGCTATGGCGGGGTGCGTGCAGGCGCAAAGCGCTGTTCAGAGCACGCCGTTCGGGGAACTGCGGATCGAGCGGCATGTGCGCCCGGAGCAGCCGTTTTCGGTGATCGGGCCGCGCGGGGCGATGCTCGGCCGGCAGGATGGAACCTTTGAGGCGTGGCTGTTTCCGTGGAAGGTGCTGAGCGGGATGCGCATGACCGTCGAGATGCACGACTATCCGGTGCCGATCGACGTGAATGCTCAGGCTGCGGCGATCGATGTGGAGCCGGATCACACGACGATTACGTACTCGCACGCGAACTTCACGATTCGGCAGACGATGATTGCTCCGCGGTCGGCGGAACCCGACACGGGAGTGCTGGTCTTGTACGAGATGGAAGCGGTGCGTCCGATGACGGTGACGTTCACCTTCGATCCGGTGATGCAGCGAATGTGGCCAGCAGACTCGCCGCCGGCGCCCTCGCCGGAGTGGGTGAAGAACAGCGGTGGGTCGGGATTCTACATTCTGCATCTGGCGTTTCCCGA
>DASSKX010000463.1:0-3379 GCA_035689925.1 Acidobacteriaceae bacterium | reverse complement strand
GCTTTTCTTTCCGGTACATGCGTGTGGGCAGCGCCTGCTTGGCGGCTTCGGATACTCGCCCCACCTTCGCGACTGGCTCGGTACCAACGCCACGCGTTTCGACGCGCTCGTCATGCACGGCCTTTGGAGTTACGCCGGCATGGCCGTTCGCTCCGCCGCGCTCCGTGCCGGAGTTCCCTACGGAGTCTTCCCGCACGGCGGCATCGATCCCTGGTTCAACCGGCAATACCCGCTCAAGCACCTGAAGAAGCGCATCTTCTGGCCGATGCAGTACCCCGTCCTCCGTGACGCTGCCGCCGTCTTCTTCACCACCGAGAAGGAGCGCGACCTCGCCGCGACCAGTTTCAGCCCCAACCGCTGGAACTCCGTGCCCGTCTCCTACGGCATCAGCGACCCTGAAGGCGATCCTGCCGCCCAGGTCGAAGCCTTCTACGGCAAGCTGCCCCAGGTCCGGGGCCGCCGGTATCTGCTCTTCCTCTCCCGGATTCACGAGAAAAAAGGCTGCGACCTGCTGCTGGAGGCCTTTGCCCGCGTCGCGCCGTCCGCGCCGGACCTCGACCTCGTCATCGCCGGCCCCGACCAGGTCGGCCTCCAGGCCAAACTCCAGCAACTAGCCGCCAACGCCGGCATCGCCGACCGCGTCCACTGGCCCGGCATGCTTACCGGCGACTTCAAGTGGGGAGCCTACCGCGCCGCCGACGCCTTCATCCTGCCGTCGCACCAGGAAAACTTCGGCATCGTGGTCGTCGAGTCGCTCGCCGCCGGCCGCCCCGTGCTCATCAGCAATCAGGTGAATGTCTGGACGGAGATCGTTGCCGACGGCGTAGGCCTCGTCGAGGACGATACCCTCGAAGGCACCGAGCGCCTCCTGCGCCGCTGGATCGCCTTGTCCCAACAGGAGCGCGATGCCATGGCCGCGCAAACCCGCGCCACATTTGCACGACGCTATTCGATGAAGAACGCCGCGCAGACCATCGTCAGTCTCTTCGCCAGCGTGCGCCACAAGACCGCCGCAGCACCAGAGGCCGTCATATCCCGCTAAACCAGGGTTCGTAACTACAGCGGTTACTTGTCTTGCAACGATATGTAACTGATGCAGTTACTTATTTCCGAGCATCTCCAGCAGGTGATCGAACTCCTCGATCTTGGCGTACTCGATGATCACCCGCCCGCGCCCCTTGCGATCCTCGATCTGCACCTTCAGCCCAAGCAGGCGCTGCAGATTCTGCTGCACCTCGCGCACATTGGGATCGACGACCTTCTCTTTCTGCTCTCCGCCGCTCTTCTTTGCCTCAGGATTGAGCAGCCCCTGCACGTAGCTCTCGGTCTGCCGTACGCTCATGGAGAGCGCCGTCACCTTTTGCGCCGCCTTCAGAATGGTCGCCGGATCCTCCAGCGGCAGCAGGGCCTTGGCATGGCCGAAGCTGAGCGCGCCGCTCTCTACCTGGCTCTGCACCTCCGTCGGCAGCCGCAGCAGCCGCAGAAAGTTGGCCACCGAGGCCCGATCCTTCCCGGTGCGCTTCGCCATCTGCTCCTGGGTCAGCTGGAACTCCCGCGCCAGCCGCTCATACGCGCGCGCCTGCTCCATCGGGTTCAGGTCAGTGCGCTGCAGATTTTCGACGATGGTCATCTCCATCGCCTGCTCGTCCGACGCATGCCGCACAATGGCCGGGATCGTCTCCTTGCCGGCCCGCTGCGACGCCAGCCAGCGCCGCTCGCCGGCAATCAGCTGGAAGCGCCCGCCGGGCAGCGGACGCACCACGATCGGCTGCACCACGCCCGTCGCTTCAATCGACGCCGCCAGCTCCGCCAGCTGGATTTCGTCGAAGTGGGTCCGCGTCTGGTATGGACTCCGGTCGATGTCGCCGACAGGAATTTCCCGTGGCTTGCCCGTTTCGACCGGAGCCGGCACCGGCGCGTGCACCACCGGCTCAGCAACAGGCTGAGGAGCGCGTGGGAGCAACGACTCGAGCCCTTTGCCGAGGGCCCGGCGCTTATTGTTCGTGGGTGCTTCCGTGGTGGTTTGCATCTTCATCCATTCTTCTGCGTTGCGTTCCTGCCTTTTGCGACCAGCTACTCGCTGCCGGCTACCGGCTCGCCGTTAGGCATACGGCCAGAACCGAACCTTGACTTCCGGCTTCGGGCGCTCCGCAGCCGCGGCGGCTGCCTTGCGCTCCTTGGCTACCTTCATCCCGCTCCGCTCCAGAATTTCGACCGCCAGGTCCGCGTACGCCTCCGCCCCTTTGGATTTCGGGTCGTAGAGCATGACCGGCTTGCCGTAGCTGGGCGCTTCGGCAAGCCGCACGTTCCGGGGGATCACCGTCTTCAGCAGCTTCTCCTTGAAAAACTCCTTCAGATTCTGCGTGACCTGCTGCGCCAGGTTCGTCCGGTCGTCGTACATGGTCAGCAGCACGCCCTCGATCTCGAGATCCTTGTTCAGCGATTCCCGCACGCGCTGCAGCGTCTGCACCAGCTCACTGATCCCCTCGAGCGCGAAATACTCTGCCTGCATCGGCACCAGCAGCCGGTCCGCCGCGACCAGGGAGTTCAGCGTCAGCAGGTCCAGTGCCGGAGGGCAATCCAGAATTACGAAGTCGTACATCCCTTTGACCTTATCGATGGCTTCGCGCAGCCGGTAGGCCCGGCGTTCCATCTGGATCAGCTCGACATTAGCCCCGGTCAGGTTCTTGTGCGAGGGCACCAGCTTCAGGGTCTTAATCTCGGTCGCGACGGCCACCTCTTCGATCGTCGCCTCGCCCATCAGCACGTCGTAGGAGGAGCGCCGGTCCTCTTCCCGCCCCAGCCCGTACCCGCCCGAGGAGTTCGCCTGCGGGTCGCAGTCGATCAGGAGAACGTGCTTCTCCTCCAGAGCGAGGGCCGCTGAGAGGTTGATCGCTGTGGTCGTCTTACCGACTCCACCCTTCTGATTGACGACCGCAATGACTTTCCCCATGACTTCTCAAGCTTAAGAGCAGAGGGGGGTCTGGGCAATCGAAACTCGCTGTGCAGAACCGGGGTGCAATTGTGGAACGCGCTAAATTGGCCTGTGGCGAGGGGAGCGTAAGCTGCAGGATTGGTGTGAGATAGCGGAAATGCCCAATTGTTGCAGCAGGATGACTCAAAGTATGCCCCTGGTGGAAAACTTCCGGAATGTTCCACGTGGAACAAAGCTGCAGGATGCCCGCTGCCCCGGTTATCGTGCCAGATCCGCCCCACAAGGACGGTTTACGAGCCGAGGGAATGAGCGGAAGCAGAATGAAGCCATGCTCCAGATCCACGAAGCCCACCGCCTGCCGTGCCTTCGCCCGCCGCGCGAATCAAACAAATGGAGTGTTCCACGTGGAACAACTCGCTCCCTCTCGCCAAAGCCGACCTGAGA
>DASSKX010000462.1:0-5754 GCA_035689925.1 Acidobacteriaceae bacterium | reverse complement strand
GCAGGGTGCCGAGCACCACCGCGGGAGCCGTGTTTTTGGGCAGCACGCGATCAAACGGCGCGAACTCCTGTTCACTCGAACTGCCCGAGTCCGACAGCAGGATCAGAGGCGTCCCGCGCTGGAACAGACGCATCACCGTCGCGAGAAGACCGCTGCTCACAAACCGCATGTGAAAGGACAGAAGCACCGCGTCGAATCGATGCTCCACATACGCGCTCAGGCCCGCGGCCGGAGAATCGCTGGCCGTCACCGCATAGCCGCCATCGGTGAGCGCGTTGCGCCACAGGGCCCGCTGATCCGGGTCGTCACCGATATACAAAACCGAGCGAGCAGGGTCGCCTGCATGAGTGCACGCAGGCGCAGGAGAAGCGGAATCATTCAAACCGGATGGAGACAGATCAGCGGCAATGGGCATCGCGAACGACCTCATGCCCGGGGGAGACCGCCGGAGCATGCAGACCGTACCTGCACGCGGTGGGCCAGCCGCAAGTGGGCCGGTCGCCCACACACCCTCACGCAAAATCAGGGCGCCCGCAGCGGCTGGCTGCCGGCGACGTCCGGAACTTGCGACGGCGGTGTCCTGGTTTTCGAACGTGCGACTCGGACCGGAAGAGTCCGGTTTGACCTGGAAAGCACAAAAAAATAGGCGCAATGGAAAACTACTACCCACTGCGCCCGGAGGCACTGCTACAGAGGAACCTGGAAGAAGGACATTCCGACAAGTTGCGCGACTCGTCGGAGATCCGGCATATTTCCTACTCGCAATCGAAGGTCCATCGTGGGCCTCTCGAGTCAAACCATGCTGTGTACCTCGGTACTTTCAGGGAGAGTGTCCAAATCTTCGATCTGTGTCCTGGATTTTGTCTCCGGCGCCATCAAGCCCTGGACAATACCAAGGCCGACCGCTGTCAGAGGAGCCGCCATGGCCAGCCCCAGCGCGCCCGTTATCGTCGCGAGCAGCAACTGCACGGCGAGCGTCAGCGCCGGGGGTAGCCTCACGATGCTCCGCTCCGCGAGTGGAGTGATCACATTGCCTTCGAGGAAATGCACCAGCCCGAACAGCGCCAGAGTCAGCACGCCACGCGTAGGACTGATCGCGAAGGCCAGCAGAGCCGCCGGAATCACCGACACGATCGGCCCCACATTCGGAATAAACGTCAGCAGCCCCGCGATGATGCCCAGCGTGCCGGGCAAGGGCACCCGCAGCGCCCACAAGCCCAGCGCGACCATCACTCCAATAACCACCATCGAGAGCAGCTTTGCCACCAGCCACGCCTGCAGGTTGGTCCTGGCCTGCGCCAGACACCGGTCGAGTGTTGCCCGATGCTCAGCAGGCGTCAGGAGCCGCAGTCCGCGCAGGTAGAAATCCGGCTCCGCCGCGAGAAAAATGCTGCTGAACAGAACGATGATCGAGCCCGCGACCGTCAGCGTCGTCACCGACAGCACGCCGCGAATCCCGGAAACCGCCGCCGAGACTGCGTCCGGCGACCCCGCCGAACTGACCAGATGCGCGATGACCCATTGTCCCCAGCTGTCGGCGTTCAGCCGCACCAATATTTGGCGGGCGGACTCGGGGAGAACCTCCTGCAACGTGCTCAGCTGTTGCACCAGCGCCGGACCGCGCAGCACCACAACTCCCGCCAGCACCGCCACAACGGCCGCCAGCACCAGCGCGAGCGCGAGTACCCGCCGCATTCTCAGCTTCGTCTGAAGCCAGCTGGTCGGAACCGAGAGCAGCAGTGCGCCCACCACTCCACCGAGCAGCAGCAGCAGGACGTACCGCCCCGTCCACGCCACGAAGAGCACCACCACGGAGGCGACGCACATCCACGCGCTGAAGAGGATCCGGCTTCTGAAGTCCCGCTCTGTCATGTCCGTTTTGTCCCCCCCGCAGAGAAAAAGCGTTGGGATTCTGCCACCACACATGCACGTAGCGGACCCAACGGCTGCCACTGTCTCAGTCCCGGGCGAAATCCGCTCGTCCAAAACTTTGGCGCGCCGCCGTCCAAATTCCTGGACAAGAGCCGCTCTACAGGGAACCGGGCCGCAGCCAGACCCGATCCCGCCACTGCGCCCGATGGGGCTGGCACAGGCATTGTGGCGAATCCGCACGAAGGTAATCGCGCTCGCCAGGACCCTCCGCCCGGCCCCGCGCCGTTCGGCAGTAGGCTTGCCTCAGGAGGCAGTTCACCGAAGCGGTCGGCCCCCAATGGGGGTCTCCGTTTATGTGTGTCCCATGACAGGAGCCATTCCATCGTCCGAGCCATCGTCCCTCGACGGCCTTGAATTCGACGGGCTGCGCAGGCAGCAGACTGCCTTCTGCATCCTGACGCTCTTTGTCCTGGCGATGCTCCTCCTGCTGCACGCGCTCTTCGCCTTCGTCCTGGGCGAACCGTCGATGTCTGTCCTGGTGGTCCTCGGCTTCAGCTTCGCGATTCGCCTGCTGGAGTTGATGTGGCTGCAGAGCCGCAGCGAGCCGATGTCCCAGCGAGAGGCAAGACTCGACGGAATCGCCTCGATCGGCACCCTGTTTGTCCTGGCCATCCTGCTGATGTGGATGACGAACCGGGATCACAGCCCCTACCAGGTACTCCTCGCCATTCCGGTCCTGCAGTCTGCGTTCCTCTTTGGCCTGACCACGACGGTATGCACGATCCTCGCTGCAGACAGCGTGATTTTCCTCTGGCTGTGGCGCTACTTCGCCCTGCATCCACCGGCTCTGGGATCCGAATACCTCGAGGCCGGCATGCTGGCGGTCATCTATGCGCTGATGGGCCTGCTGGTCTGGTTCCTCATCTCTCAGCTGCGCGCTAATCAGACGCAACTGGCGGCGGCCCTCGAAGACCTCGAACGAACACGCGCCAAGCTCATCAGTGAAGAAAAGCTCGCCGCGGTGGGACGTCTCGCCAGCGGCATTGCCCATGAGATCCGGAATCCGGTCGCCATGATCGTGAGCGCGCTCAGCACAGCCCGCGACCAGGCCACCATGGTTTCCGAGCGCGAAGAGATGTTCGGCATCGCCAGCAGGCAGGCCGGCCGGCTGGAAGCCCTCACCACCGATTTCCTCACCTACGCCAAGCCCAATTTCCCGCATCGCTCGCCGGTGATCATCGGCGACCTGCTCTCCGCCGTGGAGAGCGTGGCGCGCGTCCGTGCCGCCGAACGAAGCATCCGGGTCACCTGCCGGTTCGAAGGCAACGACCACCACCAGATCGCGGTTGTCGATGGCTCGCAGTTGGAGGGCGCCCTGCTCAATCTCGCCATCAATGCCATCGATGCGGCGCCCTCCGGCGGAGCGGTGATCCTGACCGCCGGCGTTCGCGAAGATGTGCTGCGGGTCGACGTCGAAAACAGCGGCCCTGCCATCTCTGCCGCAAACCTGGACAAGATCTTCGAGCCTTTCTTCACCACCAAAGCGGGCGGTACCGGACTTGGGCTCGCAATTGCAAGAGCAGTAGCCAGAGCGCACGCCGGTGACCTCTGGGTGAGCAGCAACGAAGACGGGCACGTAATCTTCACCTTGACCGTCAGCACGCACGCGACCGGACCGCGACAGGAGGCAGCCTCATGGGCAGGGTTTTAATAGTTGACGACGAACCGGGAATGCGGAGAATCCTTATCTCGAATCTCCGCCGCGACGGCCACGTGCTGGTCGAGGCCGCCGGTGCTGCCGAAGCAAAGTCGCTGCTGGCGAAGGATGAATACGACGTCGTCCTCACCGACCACAAAATGCCCGATGGCAGCGGCCTCGATGTGCTCCACGCCGCACAGCAGGACGATGCCACCACCTCCGTCATCTTCCTCACCGCCGTGGGCACGCTGGAACTGGCTGTTGAAAGCATGCGTGAGGGAGCCTTTGATTTCCTGACCAAGCCCTTTGTCCCCGACGTGGTTCGCTCCGCGGTCAACCGCGCCTGCGAACGAACGGCGCTGCTGCGCGAAAACGCCGTCCTTCGCACCACGGTCAAGAAGCTGGAAGGCGCCGATGAGATCCTCGGCAGCAGCTCCGGAATCCAGGCAGCGCGCGACATGGTCGCTCGCGTCGCGCCGACCAACTCCACCGTCCTGATCACTGGAGAAACGGGAACTGGCAAAGAACTGGTCGCGCGCGCCATCCATCGCAACAGCAGCCGCGCGCGCAATCCCTTCATCGCCATCAACTGTGCAGCCGTCACGGAAAGCCTCCTCGAGAGCGAACTCTTCGGCCACGAGCGCGGAGCCTTCACCGGCGCCGACAAAGCGCGTTCCGGGCTCTTCGAAGCCGCGCACGAAGGCACGCTCTTCCTCGATGAAGTTGCTGAGATGTCCCCCGCCGCGCAGGCCAAGCTGCTCCGCGTCCTCGCCGATGGGCAGATCCAGCGCGTCGGCTCGACCGTCACGCGGCACGTGGATGTGCGCGTCCTCGCCGCCACCCACCGCGATCTGCAGGAACAAGTGCGTCAGGGCCGCTTCCGCGAGGATCTGTACTACCGCCTCGCCGTGCTGCCGATCCACCTGCCTCCGCTGCGCGAGCGCAAGCAGGACCTCTGCGAACTGTGCCGCATGCTCACCATCCGCATCGCCGCGGAAATGAAGGTCCCGCCGCGGCCGCTCAGCGCCGCCGCCGAAGCCAAGCTTGCCGGCTACTCCTTCCCGGGCAATATCCGCGAACTGCGCAACCTGCTCGAGCGGGCGCTCATCCTCGGCCGCGAGCCTGAACTGCAACCGGAAGACTTCCCTCTCCAGCCCACTCCCGCAGAGGTCCCTGTCGCCGGCGAGTTGAGCATCGATCAGATTGTCGCTCATCTTCCGCAGCAACTCGATCTGCGCGAAACGCTCATGCGCATTGAGCGCGGACTCATCCTTCGCGCCCTCGATAACGCCGGCGGAGTCCAGGCCGAAGCTGCGCGCCGGCTCGGTGTGTCTCGCAGCGACCTTGGCTACAAGGTGGGCAAGTATTCCATCTTCGCCTCAGCGCAGCTGGAGTCCTGACCCGCTTCCATCACCTGGCCTGGGATCACCGCGCGTCTTTGACGCACCGAAAGCCCACCGCCCCGGAGCGGTCGTAGCTCGGCGCCATCAGCAGCAGCTTGCCGTGCTCATCGTTGCGGTAAGCCTGCGGGAAGTACCAGATCGACCCCTGCGGCTGATAGAAACTCCCCCCGCGCAAAATCGCGCCGCGCGTGTGCTCGTCCACGAACTCATCCGTCCACTGCCACACGTTGCCGACGAGGTCGAGGACGCCGAAGGGGCTCGCCCCGCTCGGATGCGCGTCCCCATCGTCCGGAGCACGCATCGTCCGGCTCTTGTCCGGAACAGGAACCCGCGCCGCATCCCACACGTTCCCCCAGGGATATGCCCGTCCGTCCATGCCCTGCGCCGCAAGCTGCCATTCCCACTCGTGCGGGAGCCGCTTCCCCGCCCACTTCGCATACGCTCGCGCATCTTCGAGCGATACCCACGTGACCGGTTTGTTTTCCCAGCCCGCCGGATAGCTTCCGCCCTTCCAGTCCTTCAGAAAATCCTGATCGTCCTGCGGATGATAGTGAGTCGCGTCGAGAAATTTTCTGAACTCTGCATTCGTGACGTCGACTTTGTCGATGTAGAACGGCGCCACATGGATCGTGTGCTCGTGATAGCGGCGCGGCGAGTCTTCCCACGGATACTGCACATCCACGCCCGCATCGTCGCCACCCTCAATCTCGATGCCGTGCACGCGAAAGGCGTAGTCGCCACCGGGTATCCGCACCATGCCGTCCGGAGCAGTCGCGACCC
>DASSKX010000461.1:0-4084 GCA_035689925.1 Acidobacteriaceae bacterium | reverse complement strand
CGGTTGCCCGTACAAGAAGGTCTATTACAACTGGCACACCGGCAAATCGGAGAAGTGCATCTTCTGCTATCCGCGCATCGAGAGTGGGCAGCCGACGGTATGCTCGGAGACCTGCGTCGGCCGTATCCGCTACCTTGGCGTGATGCTCTATGACGCGGACCGGATACTTGAGGTCGCCTCGCAGCCCGACGTGCAGGACTGTTATGAAGCCCAACTCGACATTTTCCAGGATCCCCGCGATCCGGCCGTGATCGCACAGGCGCAGGCCGATGGCGTGCCGGATGCGTGGATCGAGGCGGCCCAGCGCTCGCCCGTCTACAAGATGGCCTGCGACTGGAAGGTGGCGTTCCCGCTACACCCGGAATACCGCACGGTGCCGATGGTCTGGTACATCCCGCCATTGTCGCCGATCCAGGAGGCTGCGGATGCCGGGGCGCTGGCGACCCTTGAGGGAATCCCCGATGTCGACAGCCTGCGCATCCCCGTGCGCTATCTGGCCAACCTGCTGACGGCCGGCAAGGAAGAACCGATCCGCCTCACGCTGCGCAAGCTCCTGGCGCTGCGCAGCTATATGCGCGGCCGCAACGTCGAGAACCGTCGTGACACCACCGCGCTCGATGCGGTGGGCCTGACGGAGCGCCAGGCGGAGGAGATGTATCGCATCATGGCGATCGCCAATTATGAGGACCGCTTCGTCATTCCGACCTCTCACAAGGAGGTGTCGGAAAACGCCTACGATCAGCGCGGCATCGCCGGCTTTCATTTCAGCCAGATGACCTCCGAAGGCAACAGCCGGTTCATGCTGTGGGGGCAGGATACGCGGAAGACGCGCGGCGAGCGCTTCCCGCTCGACAAGAAGGGCAAGTAGCCGTGCTTGCGTGCAAAGCTCTCGCCGCTCTGCTGATGTATCCGGACGAGGCGCTGATGGCGGCGCTCCCGGAGATCTCGGCGGTCCTTCGGGAGGCCGCGTTGCCCCCGGTCGAGCGCGATGCCGTGCTGGGCCTCGTCGACAGGATCGCGGCAAAGGACCTGCTCGAGGCGCAGTCCGACTATGTTGCACTCTTCGACGGTGCGCCGTCGCTGTCGCTCTACCTGTTCGGCCATGTCCATGGCGATTCCCGCGAGCGCGGCCAGGCCATGGTCGACCTGATGGAAGACTATCGCCGCATGGGCCTGGAACTGGCGTCCGACGAACTCCCCGATTTCCTGCCGGTTTTCCTGGAGTATGCATCTCTCCACCCGCCTGAAGAGGCGCCCGCGCTGCTGGGCGAAGTCGCCGAGGTGGTGGCGCTGCTGGCACGCCGTCTGGAGCGGCGCGGGACCCCTTACGTCGCGGTGTTCAACGCTATCTCAGCGCTTGGCGCACGATCGGCCGATCATGAGGCCGTGGAGGCACGCCTGGCGGAGGAAGAGCCGATGGATACGCCGGAGGCCCTCGACGCGCGCTATGAGGAAACGCCTGTCAACTTCATGGAGCCGGTCGCCGCCGACAGCCCGTGTTCGAAGGCGGCGGCGCTGGTCGAAGAATTCAGCCGCAATCTTCCGGCCGCTCCGCGTCAGCAACATGTGGAGGAGAAATCGTCATGAACTGGGCAAACGAGTTCCTGTTCGGGTTTTATCCCTATCTATGCGCTGTCACCTTCTTTCTGGGAAGCTGGGCCCGCTTCGATCGCAGCCAGTTCTCCTGGCGAAGCCAGTCGAGCGAATTCCTGAACAAGAGCCAGCTCCTCTGGGCGAGCAACCTCTTCCATATCGGTATCCTTGGGCTGTTTTTCGGCCATTTCATCGGGCTCCTGATGCCGGAATCGTGGCAACACATGGTGGGGCTGACGGCGAAACAACATCAGTGGTTGGCGATCATCGCCGGCTCTATCTTCGCCACGCTGGGCGCGCTGGGCGGCGCCGGCCTCATAGTGCGGCGCCTGTTCAATCCACGCATCCGTCTGACCAGCAAGCCGACGGACATCTTCATCCTGCTGTTCATCTATTTCCAGCTTTGGCTGGGCATCTGGGGCATTCCGCATTCGATCCACAATTCCGACGGCACCTACATGCTCATACTCGCCGCCTGGGCGCGCAGCATCGTCAGCTTCCAGCCGGGCGCCGCATCGCTCATCGAGAACGTGCCGATGATCTACAAAGTGCATCTCGTCTGCGGCATGACGCTTTTCCTGCTCGTGCCGTTCACACGCATGGTGCACATCTGGTCGGCGCCGATCTGGTTTCTGGGGCGCCCTGGCTGGCAGATCGTCCGCCGCAACGCCAACATCTCCAAGGAAGGGGTGTGAGGGAGGAGCGGGATGATCAAGGTCGATGGAGTCGAGATCTCAGACGAGGTCATATCGCTGGAAGTCCAGTTGCAGGACGCGGCCGATCCAGCCAAGGCCTGGGAGGAATCGGCACGGGCCCTGGTGATCCGCCAGTTGCTGATTGCCGAAGCGGCAAAACGCGGCATCACCGACCGCGATCCGGAGCCGGGAGAGGAACCTGACGAGGCCGCCATCCGGCGTCTGCTCGAAACGGAGTTGCACCTGCCCGAACCCAGGCAGGAAGAGTTGGAACGCTGGTACGGCCGCAATCAGGAACGGTTGCGTCTGCCGGATCTTTGGCGGGTCCAGCATATTCTGATTGCGGCGGATCCGAAGAACCCTGCGGCCAAGCAAAGGGCGCGGGCGCGTGCCGAAGACCTTCTTGCCGAAGTCTTGGCTGAGCCGGATCATTTAGGCCCGCTGGCGCGCCGTTTTTCCGATTGCCCGTCTCGCGAGCAAGACGGCGACCTTGGCACCATCGAGCGCGGCTCGACGGTTCCGGAGTTTGAGAACCAGTTGCGGACGCTCGAGGTCGGCGAGGTTTGCCCACATGTCGTCGAAAGCCGCTACGGCATGCATGTGATCCGGATAACGGCGCACGAAGCGGGGCGTGTTCCGCCTTTCGAGGCCGTGCGCCCCCGCGTTGCCGAGTTTCTTCAGGAGGCAAGCTGGCGGCAGGCCGTGCAGGGATACATTGCCGCGCTTGCCGCCAAGGCACGCATCCAGGGCATCGATCTGTTCGAAGGCGAGAATGCGCCGCCGCGGCCGTCAGCCTGGCCGGCAGGATCGTCCTGCACCGGTACCGACCTGCCCGCCGGGCCTTCGCCCGGTCGGCTTCAGTCCAACGGCGCAGGACGCTGCGGTTGAGAGCCCCGTCGCCATCAGCCGACACGCCCCCTTCCATGCGCGTGCTGGTGGTCAGCACGGTCACCTTCCTCATCTCCTTCGCCGTCTGGATGATGTTCGGCGTCATTGGTATTTCCATTCGGAAAGCACTGTCACTGGACGCGCTGGCGTTCGGGCTGCTCACGGCGACACCGGTGCTCACCGGCGCGATCTTCCGGCTGCCACTCGGCATCTGGACGGACAGATTCGGTGGCCGTGGGGTGATGTTTCTGCTTCTGGCGGGATGTACCGTTCCCGTCTGGCTGGTCTCCTATGCGACGCAGTTCTGGCAGTTCGTGCTTCTGGGTCTTGCGCTGGGACTTGTCGGGGCCTCCTTTTCCGTCGGGATGCCTTATGTGGCGAGGTTCTTCCCGAAAGAGAGGCGCGGTTTCGCCATGGGCGTCTTCGGCGCAGGTTCAGCGGGTGCCGCCCTGAACATGTTCGTCGCTCCCTCGCTCGTTACGCATTATGGGTGGCAGAGCGTGCCGCGGATTTATGCCGTGGTCCTGCTCCTGACCGCGATCGGGTTCTGGTTCATGGCCGCTCCCGATTCGTCCGCCCCTGGCCAGTCGGTTCCAATCCGCCGGCAACTGGCGATCCTGCGGGACCGCCGGGTCTGGAAATATTGCCAATACTATTCGATCGTGTTCGGAGGCTTCACCGCCCTGTCGATCTGGATGCCTCAATACTATGTCGGCGAGTACGGCTTTTCCGTCTTGCAAGCCTCGTTGCTCGGGGCATGCTTCGCTCTTCCCGGCGGCGCCTTGAGAGCGGTCGGCGGATGGCTATCTGATCGCTTCGGCGCCCATAGTGTAACGTGGTGGGTGCTTTGGGTCGCCTGGGTCAGCCTGTTCCTGCTTTCCTATCCGCAGACCGATTTCATCGTTCAC
>DASSKX010000460.1:0-2501 GCA_035689925.1 Acidobacteriaceae bacterium | reverse complement strand
GAGATCTTCCCCTGCGCCTTCACCTTCACGCCCGGGGCCAGACAGGAAACCCAGTGACCCTGCACGCCGTCGATCTGATCCGTAAAAGGCGCGATGGGGAAGAACTGACCCCCGATGAAATTCTCTTCATCGTCGAAGGTGCTGCGAACGAGACCATTCCCGAAGAGCAACTGAGCGCCTGGCTCATGGCCGTCTTCCTGCGGGGCCTCACGCTGGCGGAACTCGATACCCTCACTACGGCGATGCGGTTTTCCGGAGAGACCCTGGAGCACACCAGGCTCGGCCGGCGCACCGTCGACAAGCACTCTACCGGCGGAGTGGGCGACAAGACGTCCTTCCTGGTCGCCCCGATCGCGGCCGCTGCCGGACTCGCCGATCCCATGATCAGCGGACGCGCACTCGGACACACCGGCGGCACGCTCGACAAGCTGGAGTCGATCCCCGGCTACCGCACCCAGCTTTCGCTGGACGAGATGCGCCATGTGCTGGATAAGTGTGGCGCCTTCATTGTCGGGCAGACCAGGAACCTCGTTCCTGCGGATCGCAAGCTCTACGCGCTCCGCGACCGCACCGCCACCGTCGAGAATCCATACCTCATCTGCGCGTCGATCATGAGCAAAAAGCTCGCCGCTGGGCTGGACGCGCTGGTGATCGACGTCAAGACCGGATCCGGTGCCTTCCTGCGCGACGAAGCCGAGGCCGCATACCTTGCTGCACTGATGGTCGAAACCGGCGAGCGCGCCGGCACGCGTACCGTCGCGATCCAGACCGACATGTCGCAGCCGCTGGGCCGCTTCGCCGGAAACTGGGTAGAGGTTCAGGAGTCGGTCGCCCTCCTGCGCGGTGAGCGCGAACCACTCACCGAGGACTGCCGCGAAATCTCGCTGATTCTCGCCGGGTGGATGATTCACCTCGGAGGTCAGGCGGCGAGTGCCGAGGAAGGGAAGCGCATTGCCGAAGAGAAAATCACCGACGGATCAGCATTCCGCGTCTTCCGCGAGATGGTCGCGTGGCAGGGTGGCGACCTCGCCGCGATCGACGCCGGCGCTGCGTTTCACGCGCCAAAGTTCCGTCGCACCTTGCACGCCGACCGCAGCGGATACTTCACCGCGGCCGACTGTACCAAGATTGGCTGGGCCGTACAGCGGCTGGGCGCAGGACGCGAACGCGCCGGCGAGCCCGTTGAGCCGCATGCCGGCATCGAGATGCACGTGAAGCTCGGCGCAAACGTCGATGCCGGGCAGCCTCTGGTGACCATGTTCACGCAGAATGACGCGCTCTTTGCCGAGCCCGAGCGTCTGCTGCGTGTCGCCATCACCATCGCCGACGCGCCGGTCGCACCGCCGCCGCTCGTGCGCCGAATCATCTCGGCTGAGAACAAAAATATGTTTCTGAATCCGCCGCAGCACCCATAGGATTGAACTAAACCTCACGGAGAACCATTTGGCTCGCTTCACGGGTGTGCTTGGACTACTCACCATGCTCCTCCTGGCATGGCTTTTCTCCACCAATCGGCGGGCTATCCGCTGGCGCACTGTGGCGTGGGGCCTGGGACTTCAAATTTTGTTTGCGCTCTTCGTCATCGTCTGGCCCGTCGGCCAGCGAATCCTGGCCGCCGCCGGCGGTGCCGTGAACAAGCTGCTCTCGTTTGCCTTCGCGGGATCGACCTTCGTCTTCGGCGATCTTGCGAATTCGCACTCGAAAATCGGAGCCGCCTTCGGCACAAACTTCTTCGCGTTTCAGGTCCTGCCGACCATCATCTTCATCTCGGCCTTCTTTGCCGTGCTCTACTACCTGGGCATCATGCAGCTGATCATTCGCGGATTTGCCCGCGCGATGCAGTGGACGATGAAAGTCTCCGGCGCCGAAAGCCTGAACGTTGCCGCCAGCATCTTCATGGGCCAGACCGAAGCGCCCCTGACCATCCGCCCATTCCTGCCCGGCGCAACGCGCTCCGAACTGATGACCATCATGACCAGCGGCATGGCGCATGTCTCCGGCGGCATCATGGCGGCTTACATCCTCTACGGTATCTCGGCATCGAGCCTGCTCGCCGCCGTCATCATGACCGCGCCCGGCACCATCCTGATTTCCAAAATGCTCGTGCCGGAGGAGGAGAAGCCCGCGACGGAAGGCGTCGTGCATCTGCCCGAAGATGCGGATCAGAAGGACGACAACCTCATCGGCTCGATTGCCCGCGGCACCATCGATGGCGGACGCCTCGCGTTCAACGTCGGCATCATGCTCATCTCGTTTCTCGCCCTCATCGCGCTGCTCGACGGCATATTGGGCGGCACGCACAACTGGCTTGGCGCACACCGCATTCCGTTCCCGCACTCGCTCGACACCATCCTCGGATTCTGCTTTGCGCCGATCGCGTGGCTCATCGGCATTCCCTGGCACGATGCGCCGACGGTAGGAAACCTGCTCGGCACGCGCATGGTGCTGAACGAACTGGTCGCCTACACCTACCTCGGCGGATATGCGAAGGCGGGCGCGCT
>DASSKX010000459.1:0-3903 GCA_035689925.1 Acidobacteriaceae bacterium | reverse complement strand
GACCCCACCTCCGCCGCCGCCGCCGCACAACCCGCTCCCGAAGCTCAGCAGAGCACAAAGGATGGCCTCCTGAGCGAAGCGCATGGCGCGAATCCTGTCATCCTGAGCGAAGCGCGCAGCGCGGAGTCGAAGGACCTGCATTTATCCCTTAACGACACCGCCCCTTCCTCCGTCCAGCACGCCGGGTGCCCCATGTCTCCTGCCGTTGGAGACATGGGCGAGCGCGACAGCGCTCCCGCTTCCGAACCCGAACTCACCTGCCTCTCCGCCGCCGCCGCCGACGACCCTATACACTACCCCCTACTTCCTATCCCCTGCCGTCACCCGCTCGACGACATCCCGCTCGCACCCCTCCCTCAATCCGTCTGCGAGCCTTGCGTCGCCGCCCTCGCCCAGGGAGCCGACGAGTCCCTCCTCGGCTGCAAAGTCTGCCCCGCCAGCAAGGCCGGCAACCTCCGCGCCCCGCGCTTCCCCGATCCCCGCAATCCACCCGAAACCCCGCACGAGCCCACACCCATTCCGCCCATCGGCCAGGCCGCCTTCCGCGACCTCAAAACCAAATGGGAAGACGCCCTCGATCGCCTCGGACACAAGCGCGCCGACGTGCGCTTCCCTCGCTATGGCGAACCCCGCGAAGACTTCCGCGCCGCCCGCCGCGAACGCCCCTTCGCCGACTTCCTCCACCGCTACGCCACCGCTCCCCCGCCGCCCATCCCGCCTCAGCCGGCAGCGCCGCTCCTCGCAACCCCTGCGGAGGAATCCCGCAGCCGCTGAAATTGCACCGGCCCGCGGCCCGTCACCGCGAGTACCGCACCTCGCATTCAATTGCCCTCACCGAAAACCAGTTTCTCTGAGAGGATTTGCAGAGGGAAACGGACCAGGCGACCCAAACGGCATGAACACCTACACCCAGGAGCGCTGTCGAAAAGCAGGATCACCCCTGATATGAACCACCCTTTTCGAAGACTCTTCCCCGCGATCCTCTTTCTCGCGGCCATTGCCGTCATTGGAGTCCTTGGTTACGCGCTGATCGAGAAATGGTCCGTCCTCGATTCCGTCTACATGGTCGTGACCACGCTCTTTACCGTCGGATTCGGAGAAGTCCACCCTCTTTCGCCGGCGGGAAAGATCTTCACCATGTTCATTATTGTGGGCGGGGTCGGCAGCGCGATCTATGCTGCCGGACAGGTTGTGGAGATCATCGTCGCAGGCGAGATGACCGGCTATCGCAAGAGGAGAAGCATGGACAGGAAAATCAGGGAGATGACGGATCACTACATCATCTGCGGCTTTGGCAGAGTCGGCCATCAGGTGGCGCAGGTCTTCCTCACCCGGCAGGTTCCCTTCGTCGTCATCGACCCCAAAAAGGAATCTCTTGACGAACTCGAGGCGAAGGGCGTTCCCGTTCTCATTGGCGACGCCACCGACGACGCCGTTCTCATGGCCGCCGGCATCGATTGTGCCCGCGGTCTGATCGCCTGCTCCGACTCGGACGTAGCCAACGTCTACATCACCCTCTCGGCGCGCCAGCTCAATGCGAGTCTCAACATCGTCGCCCGGGCCGGCCTCAAGGAGACCGAGAAGAAGCTGACCATGGCCGGCGCCAACCGCGTCATCTCGCCCTACTTCCTCTCCGGCGTCCGCATGGCGGCCATGGCCACGCAGCCCGTCGCGGTCGACTTTCTCGATCTCGTGACGCACGGCGGCGTCGTCGACTTCCGACTCTTTCAAATCGGCATTCCCACCGGTTCGCCGCTCGGTGGAAAGACCATCGCCGAGGCCGACATCCGCAACACCTCAGGCGCTCTGGTCTTAGCCATCCGAAAGTCCGATGGCTCCTTCGATCTGCACCCGAAGGAAACGTCGAAGATCGACGCAAACGATGTGCTGGTTGTGCTCGGAACCCAGGAGCAATTTGATTCGCTGGAAAAGATGATCCGGCGCTGAGACCAGTTCCGCTTCTTACGCCGCTGCTTCCGCCGACTTGCACGGAGCCGTCGCCCGCGACAGCGAATACCCCCACGTCGGCGTATGCTCCACGTGCCAGAAGTCCTTGTACCGCTCGTCGCCGCGCAGCATATCGATGACCTCGACGCCCTCCTCGGCGGCCTCTTCGATCGCCAGCGCCAGCAGCAGCGTCCCCGGGCTCAACTCCGCATGCCGCGTCGAGTGCGCCGTCAGATAGAAGTATTCGGTCCGGTCCCTCCGCCCCGGAGGATCGACCAGCCCATACAGCGTCGCAATCGGCTCGTGATCGAGACGCAGGCAGCACATCCGCAGCAGGCCGGCCTGCAGCAGCAGCGGCAGCGACTCCCGATGCCAGGCCACCATGCGTCGGTCGGCCAGCACCCCGCGCTCCCCGCGCGCGTCCCACCGCTCCGCATGGAACTTCTCCAGCATGTCGAAGCAGTCCAGGTAATTGCTCTCGTCGGCCAGCGTCAGCCGCAGCTCGCCCTTCGCCGCAGCGCGCCGCTGGTAGTAGGCCACGTTGCGCCGCAGCTTGGTCGGCAGCTCGTCGATCCGCAGAGCCCGCATGCGCGAACAGCTCTCCGCCTCAAACCGGGTGCCCTGTGTCTCCTGCTCTTCCAGCGCCAGCCGCAGCTTCGACTCCCGCCGCAGCTGCGTCACCGTGATCGCGTCCCACTCCCCGTCGGAGCAGAGCCGCCGCATCGCATCGCGCACGTCCGCGACCTCGCACTCGCGCGCAAAGACGCCGTCGAGGTAATCCGTCGTGCCCACGCCGAGCAGCAGAAGCTGCCGCAGCCCGCTGCGCCAGTCGTGATAGAGGTAGAACGGCAGCAGCCCGACCAGCCGCTCCCCGTGCCGGATCGTCACCGCCCGCAGCTCGCCGCCAAACTGCCGCCACCACGGCAGCAGCCACTCCGGGCTCTGGAAGGGCGTCGCCATCGGATCGTCCTGCCACAGAGCCTTCCACTCCGGCTCGAGCGTCACCAGTTGCGCCTCGTCCCGCAGCATCTCGAACTCGGTCTGTTCAGGCATGCGCCACCTTCGCCGCTCTCCGCGCCATCTGCCCATACAGGTTCAGATACGCGCCCACCATCCGCTCTCTTGAGAACCGCCGCTCCGCGCTGCTGCGACATGCGGAGGGGGATATCTGGCCCACCTTGCCGATAGCCTCAGCCATATCGCGCACATTGTCCACCAGAAAACCCGTCACCCCGTGCTCAACAATGTCCTCCAGCGCACCCGACCGGTATGCAATGACCGGCGTGCCCGCTGCCATCGCCTCCATGGCCACCAGCGAACTGGTCTCCGGCGCCCGCGTCGGATGCAGCAGACACCTTGCCCGGCTCAGCAGCTCTCGTTTGTCGTGTGGGGGAACGGAATCCAGAAACCGGTGCTGCGGCCCTGCACCGTTAGACTGCAGCCGCGGCGCAATCTTATCACTGAAGTACTCCTGGTGTTCGCGATACGGAAACGTGTGGCCGCCAATCCAGACCGCAACGCCCGCCATCGTGCCCGCATCGAGCGCCTCATGCTGGTTCTTCTCCGGGCAGATCCGCCCCAGCACCACCGCGAAGGGCTCGCGCTCGCCCTGGTTCCATCGCTCCGGAATGGCCACCCCGTTCTCCACCATGACCACCTCGCCTGGAACCGCCGCGCCCGGCGGCCACGTCCGCCGCTGCGACTCCGACACGCACGCGAAGACCGCGCGCCCGCGCCACCGCGCCAGCGCCTCCTGCCCGTACCACGCAAGTGGCAGATGCAGCGTCACCAGCACCGGAATCTCCTCCGGCACCCGGTACGCGTCGAAGTCCATCCCGTGCAGATGCACCAGGTCCACGGAATGCGCCTCCAGCGCCCGATCGATGGCCGCCTGGCACCGCCGCTGCACGTCGCGCCGCACAGCCTCCGTGACCGTCTCCTCCTGCGGGATCGGAA
>DASSKX010000458.1:0-4429 GCA_035689925.1 Acidobacteriaceae bacterium | reverse complement strand
ATGCCACATGCCGATGACATCGGTGGCCCAGCCTCCCTGGGCGTGCAGCAGCACCACGGCCGGGAGTGGCTTGGCCGCATCGGCGGAGGAGGGAACCTGGAAATAGTAGACCCGGTCTTTGCCGTCGAAGCTGAAGGTGTGGTGGTCGACCTTATCCTTTGATTTAGCAAAAGCGGGAAAGGCCGTCGTGCAGGAGAGGACGAGTGCAGTAAGCAGAAGGGTGGAGCGACGCATCAAGGGTCTCCGAAAAAGAACTGCGCAGGGTTTGCGGCCATTATCCATGCTGGCGCGGCGCAGCGTAAAGAGTACCGGAATGAGGGCGTGGGATGCGGGTGCCCGGTACAATCTCTGTACACTCTGAGGCAAGGCTGGGAAACGCGTGATCGGGAAGTTCTTTCGCAGGAACAAACCAACCGAGGGCAAGGAGCGGGCGACGGTGCTCACCGGCCCGCGTATTCCGCGGAACTCGAGCGCATGGCAGGCGCTGCAGAAATTTCTGCGCGACGAGCAGGGCTTGCGGGTGCTCGACATTGGGCCGACTTCCTCGCAGAACATCAATTTCCTGACGAACCTGGGCCACAGCGTGTATATGGCGGACCTGGTCCACGAAGCCATCAAGGGGGGCTGGCAGCTTCCCCCGAAGGAGCCTGGGGAGCCCGCGGGCTTCAACGTGGAGGGATTTTTCGAGCACAATGCGGCGTTTCAGCCGGGGCGCGAGTTCGACGTGGTGCTGCTGTGGGCGACGCTCGACTATCTGCCGGAGACTCTGGTGAAGCCGCTGATCAGCCGGCTGAAGGACGTGACGCGGCGCGGCGGTAAGGTGCTCGCCGCGTTCCACTCCAAGCCGCAGGGCCCCTGGACGGCGTACTGCCGGTATCACCTGACGGATCGCCCGGAGGTGGAGATGCAGGAGTCGGAGGCGTTTCCCATCCAGCGGGTCTATACCAATCGGCAGATCGAGAATCTATTCGACGGATTCGCCAACAGCCGGTTCTTCCTGGCCAAGGACAACCTGTACGAGGTGCTGCTCACGCGCTAGCGTGGGTGGCCATGGCACTTACGCGGGTAACTACCTCTCGTAACCGGATTCGTTACATAACTGCCCTGACACTGCCCAAAACGTAGCATTTCCAACCGGCACCATTATGGTTAAGGTTCTGGATTAGCTATGTCTGCTGATCGGGACGATTTCACCGGCAACCTGACTCTGGAGCTGCCCTACATTCCGCCAGCGGAGAAGCCTCGTCCGGTGGAGGGGCTGCGCGCCACCGGCTGGCCGCTCGCCTACCGGGATGCCGAGGAGCAAGCCCGGTGGACGGTTTCGCCGGAACTGCCGCCGGAAATCGTTACCCTGACGGCGCTGTGGGAATTCTGCCGGATGCTGATGCTGGCGCCTGCGTTCACCATGATGCTGATTCACCCGCACGTCCAGTTCACGGCCTGGTATTTCTGGCGGATCTATTTTGTCGCCTCGAACGGCGCGGTGACGACCTCGTGGATGACTGCGGTCAGCTTCCTCTACACGCTCATGATCGGGGTCTGCCTCTGGAACCCGGTTTTCTGGGCGCGGTGGCTGCTGGTCGCCACTTCGCTGTATTCGGCGCTGATGCTGGGACGCTTCGTATTCCTGTTCTCCAGCTATGCCGAGACCATGGGCAACGCCTCCTCGGCGGGGCTCGGATTCCTGCATAGCGCAGCTTTTGCGCTGATTGCATTGAACTTGATCATCGCCATCGGCATGGCGTTTGCGCCTGGCGTGGCCTACGCCTTCCGCCGGAAGGACTGACGGGCGGTTACTCCCCTGTCGGCTGACCAAAGTAATCTGTTGGCACGTGACTCGGACCACGGTACAGTGGTCCCTTGTGAGCTTCGATCGGACAAAAATCAGCCCCGGGCTGAGCCTGCCGGAATCCGCTCCCTCACGGGCTGACGCCTGGGGGCAGGAAGACCGGCTGCGCACCACGTTCGGGAGAAAGCCGCGCGTCGATGAGGAGGTCGTCGAGCGGGAGCCCGTCGACTACCCGGAGATGATCCTGCTGGTGGCCGGCTTCGAGTTCGTCCGCGCCATCTGCCTCGTCGTCACCGGGAGCCTGTCGATGCACCATCCGCATGCGGAATGGGCATCGCCCAACATCTTTCAGCTGTTCTTCTTCATGTCGAATGGAGATGCGAGCGTCTCGTCTTTAACGCTGGTGAGCATCCTGTATACCCTGGTCGTCGGTTTCGGCCTGCTGGCGCGGGGACGCTGGGCTCGGAAACTGCTGATGATCACGTCGGTCCTGACGGTGATTCGGCTGTCGCAATACATCAAGCCGTTTTCTTTCATTCCGATGGACCTGCCGCCGCACTGGCTGGCCGATACGGAATTTTTCTGGGAAGGCACCTTCCTGCTGGCCTGCGTGAACACGACCATCGTGATCGCTCTTCGCTATGCCCCGGGAGCGAACAGCTGGTTTGAGAAGAAGAAGTAAGCCGCCTTCGGCGTATCGACGCCGGTTCTACCCCCCAGTAACTTACGAAAGATGTTCCTGGTCCTCGCTGATTTCCGGCTATAGTTGTCGGACCAATGGCTAATGATCGCGATGCCTTTATCAGCAGCAGCCTGCAGCTGGGCAGGTCCAGCTCACGCGCAGAGACGTACGGACGCCCGGATGGGCTGAGAGCCGGCGCGCGCGCCGCAGTCGCCAGTGTGGAAGAAGCGATCCCAACCGAGACGGGGATACCCGGCGTCGTGATGCTGATCGCGATTTACGAATTCTGCCGGGCGATCATCGTGGGCGGGGTGTTTGGCGTGTTTACGGCCAATCCCGGCGCGGAGCTGTCGTCGCGCGCTCTGTGGCAGGTATTCTTTATCGTCTCGAATGGCATGATGGGCGTCAGCCCGCTCGCTCTGATTTCCTGTATTTATGGGCTGGCGATTGGGCTGGCCTTGTTCTTCCGGATCGGCTGGGGCCGCAGAATCCTCATTGCGAGCTCGATTTACTCGGTGCTGCGGCTGGCGCGTTTTCTCGCGGTGTACACCACTGTCAGCGGACGGCTGGCCGGCAATCCTTTGGGCGCGGCCAGACTGGAGTTCATGAAAGAGGGAACATACATGCTGGTG
This sequence comes from Acidobacteriaceae bacterium, assembly GCA_035689925.1. Lineage (GTDB taxonomy): Bacteria > Acidobacteriota > Terriglobia > Terriglobales > Acidobacteriaceae > Palsa-343. Next base: position 1,326 of record DASSKX010000458.1, on the reverse strand, counting down.
GCGGTGAACATCGCCATCGGACTCTGCATGGCATTCGGCCCCGGAGCCTCCCAGTGGTTCCGGAAGCAGGCCTGAGGGCCGACGCGGCACCCACACTGCACAACTGCGTGCTATTCTGCCGGTTCTTTTGAATCCGGTCTGGATGTGGGAGGATGCCGTGCTCGTACGACGCCGCCGTTGGTCTGCTCTGCTGCTGATCGGCTGTTTGCCCCTCTTTGCTGCACAGAAGAAGAAGTCCGCGCCCGCGCCGGCCGCCACGCCGGCCGTTGATCCGTGGGACGAACCGCAGCCTGCAGTCGAGAAGCTCGACCTGAACATGTACAACCGGATCCGCGAGGAGGGGCTGCAGCACTCGCACGTGATGGAATACGCGTCGGCGCTGACCGACGATATCGGACCGCGCCTGACCGGCTCGCCGAATATGGCGAAGGCGAATGCGTGGACGCGCGATCAGTTCACCGCGATGGGCTGCGCCAACGCGCACCTCGAGGACTGGGGCGAGTTCGGCATCGGGTGGCAGCAGCTGAACACGTGGGTGCGTATGACGGCGCCGGACACGGCGGTCTTCATCGCGCAGGCGACGCCGTGGTCGCCGGCGACGAACGGGCCGGTGAGCGGAGACGCGGTCCACGTCACCATCCAGGACGACAAGGACTTCGACAAATACAAGGGCAAGCTGGCGGGCAAGATTGTTCTGCTGGGGGCGATGCGGCCGGTTCCGCCGGTCGAGAAGCCGCTGTTCACCCGGCTGACGGATCAGGAACTGGAAGAGCTGGCAAAGTATGAGATCAGCAACCGCGGCGGCATTTCGCCGGATCGGCTGCGCGCCTACTTGCAGCGCATGCGCCTGGTGGACAAGATTGCGCAGTTTCTGGCCGACGAGAAGGTTGCGGGCGTGATCGTGCCGAGCCGCGATGGGCGCGAGGGCGGCGGATCCGGCGGCACCTTCTTCGACGACAATGGCGCGGCGCTGGGCCGCACGCCTTACATCCGCGGACATGAGGTGAAGGTGCCGGTGGTGGTCACGGCCATTCAGAATTACGGCCGCGTTTCTCGCCTGCTCGAGGCGCATGTGCCGGTGCAGATTCAGATGGACGTGGAGACGAAATTCACCGGCGACCACGAGCATGGCTACGACACGGTGGCCGAGATTCCGGGGACCGATCCGAAGCTTAAGGATCAGGTGGTCATGGTCGGCGGTCACCTCGACAGCTGGATCGCCGGAACGGGAGCGACCGACAACGGAGCGGGCTCGGTGGTGGCGATGGAGGTGATGCGCATCCTGACGGCGCTGCACGTGCAGCCGCGGCGGACGATTCGCGTCGC
>DASSKX010000457.1:0-2276 GCA_035689925.1 Acidobacteriaceae bacterium | reverse complement strand
TCCTGCCGATCCTCTCCTCCGGCACGACTTCTTTTTCCGGAGGCACATGCAGGTAAAGCTCCTTCACCAAAACAATCCCTGCACTCGCCAGCGGAGCAGCCAGCGCTAGTCCCAGGATCCCTGCAACATTCCAGAAGAAATACTGCGTCAGAATCGTCAGTACGGGAGGTAACCGGACCGCCTTGCGCTGCACCAGCGGCGTCAGCAGGTATCCCTCGATCACGTGCAGCGCGGTATAGAGTACCAGCACCCAAAGCGCGGTGTGCGGACTGCGCTCCAGCCCCATCAGCACCGCAGGAATTCCGGACAGCACAGTTCCGGCGTACGGCAGAAAGATCGCCACCCCGGTAATCAAGCCGAGCGTCCACGACAGCTGCACATGCAGAATCCACAGCCCCAGACCGCTCGCAAACCCAAGCACGATCATCGGCAACATTTGCCCCAGCACCCACCACCTCAGCTGATGCTGAAGATCCCCGGCGAGCCTGCGCCACCGCCCCCGTTGTGCCTGCGGAATCAGCACCAGCAGTCCCTCTTCGTACCACCGAGGACTCAGCGCTCCAAAGAAGCCAATGACCACGATGATGATCAGATCCGTTAGGGCCTCCGTGATTGCCGACGCGATCTGCGGTAGGTGAGAGCCAATCGTCGTGTGCTGGACTGCCTCATGCCCGCGCACCAGCAATGCATGTCCCGCCTGGCTGCGGTTCAGCAGTGCTTTGATGCGCTGGACCGAGTCGGGCAGCGTCTGCATCAGTTGCGAGATCTGCGTCTCGATCCGCGGCACCAGCAGGAAACCGATTCCAGTAAGTACCCCACCGATAACAAACAGCGTCGCCGCATACGCAAACATCCCATTCAGCCGCGTGTGCCGCTCAATGAACAGAGTGATCGAGCGCAGGATCACCGCAACCAGCACCCCGGCGAACGCCAGCAGCAGCAGGTTGAGCTGAAACCAGACGAAGAGACCTGCCACGATAGCGATCCCGATGTAGACCAGGAGTCTCTCCGGCGTATAACGTCCGGCCCGCATTTGAAAATTCAAAGCCAGGTACTTACCTCCCGAACGGATGACGGACATGTACACGGCCGGCGGACGCTCAGTAAACCGGCCTTCTTAATAGAAGAGATGCCGTTTGGTCAGAAAGCTGCGCCCGCCCCGCCCGCAACTACACGACTCCGGTGGACCAACCAGCGCATTGCTGCCACAAGTCGAAATCGCCGCCCCGCCACACGGCCCAGCGATGCTGCTGGCCGCATCCAACGCAGAAGGGCACAAAGCCTCATCAGCACCAGCGATTGTCGTAAAGGAGAACTATGACCGACGTAGTGAACGAAATCGGCAAGACCTTCCGCATGAGCGAAACCGAACAGCAAATCCGCTACGCTGTCGGCTCGGCCGCCGCTGCCGCCGCGATCTTCGCGCCGTTGAGCTACAAGTGGAAGGGTGTCCTGACCGCAGTCGCGGCCGAAACGATTCTCTCCGCCGTGTACGGAATCTCGCCCGTCAAACGGCTGCTGCACGCCTAGGCCCGAAGGCGGCTGAGAACAGGACATCCCTGCATCGGCCGCCGGAATTCCTGCCTTTCACGAACTCTCTGGTTTCACCCATCCTGGCAGAAGGAAATGCCCGCACTGTACCTGCCGGCGCGGAATGAGCTTGATTCATTTCTTCAAATCTTTCGCTCTGAACGGCGTATTCATCGCCATCATCGCCCACGGGCTCGTGGGCATATCCCTCATCTGGGACAAAATTCTGCTTCGCCGCAAGGGAATGCAGAACCTGGCGTCCTATGTCTTCTGGCTCGGCGCCATCAGCATCTTCGGCTTACTTCTCATTCCGTTCGGCTTTCGCATGCCGTCCCTTACGGTCGCCAGCATCGCCCTCTGCGCTGGTTTTTGCGATCTCATTGCCACCTGGTTCTACTACGCCGCCCTCAAAGCCGGGGAGGCCTCCGAAGAACTGGCTGCCATGGGCGGATTTATGCCCCTCGCCACGGTGCTCCTGTCGATCCCGCTGATCGGGGTCGATCTGAAGGGTCAGCTCCTCGGATTCATCATGATGACCCTCGGTGGGTTCGTAATGTTCTTCGCCGAAAAGATCCCCCTCTCCCGCATGTTGCCGCGCGTGATCGCCGCCTGCGCATTCTTCGGAATGACGAATGTCCTGCAGAAGCTCGCCTTCAATCAGGCGAACTTCGTCAGCGGATATGTCTTCTTCACCATCGGCACGTTCCTCGGCTCGGTTGCGCTGCTGCTGCGCCCCCAATGGCGCC
>DASSKX010000456.1:0-2528 GCA_035689925.1 Acidobacteriaceae bacterium | reverse complement strand
CGGCTGCCGCCGCCCCGGCGCGTACAGAGGCCGCTGATTTGCCTGCTGAACACAAAGCAGTCAAGCCTTCGGCTGCCCAGCCCGAAGCCGGCCCAAACACTTCGGCAGAGACGCGCGACCCATCTGGAACGAAAGCCACGGCAGCTCGCCCGGAACATCGCGCGTTGCCGGCTGCTCCCAATTCGCAGGCAGCTAGTGCGGCACTGTCCGGTTCCGCGGCTGCTCCGACAAATTCGGCGACGGCGCCGCCGACGACTGCGGCTGCCGGAACGAAGTCGTTGGCATTCACTACGGTGAGTTATCCGGCACACCACGAGCACGGATTTCCTTTTATCGGCGGCCGCTCCTGCGACGGTACGCTGGAGCTGACGCAGAATCTGCTGACGTTTACCTCGAAGACGCACCCCTTGTCTCTGACCCGTGAGCAGGTCGTCTCCATCGACGGGAATGGAGTCGTCGATTCCGGAGGCCGGCATTTCCATTTCCAGGTCGAAGGCATGACGAATAAGCAGGTTCATGCACTGCTTGCGAAATGGTTGACGGCGGGAGAGCCGACGCACCCGGCAGTGGCTTCCAGATAGACGGCCGCAGATCGTCGGCGTGTTAGATTGCGGCATGCTCAGAAGAGTGCCGTTCCCTGCTGTTTTCATCCTGATCCTTGCCTGCCTGGCGCCTGCCAGCCGCGCGCAGGATGACGCTGCATTGCTGTCGACGCTGAAGGAATCCATTGCGCCGTTTCACGGGAAGGTTTCGCTTTACGCGCATGACAGGGCGACCGGCAAAACGGTAGCCATCGATGCCGATCAGCCGGTGCCGACTGCTTCGGTGATCAAGCTGGGAATCCTGTACACAGCGCTCGAGCAGATCCGTGCCGGCAAAGCGCATTTCAGCGATTCGCTGACGCTACGGCATGACGATCAGGTGCCCGGGTCGGGGGTGCTGCTCTTCTTCGATACGCCGATGCAGCTCACATTGAAGGACGCGCTCTCCATGATGATCTCTGAGAGCGACAACACCGCGACGAATCTGGTGATTGATCATCTCGGGTTGAACACCATTGACGATCAGCTGACTGCACTGGGCATGAAGAATACCTGGCTGTACAAGAAGGTCTACCGACCCGCATCAGGACCTATGCCTCCGGACCAGCCGCAGTTCGGGCTGGGGAAGACGACGGCGCGCGAGATGGGCGAACTGATGGAGCGGTTCGTGACGTGCGATCTGGGGCCGAATCCGATTGGGACAGCGGCAACTGCACCGGTCAGCGCGTCGGACCAGGCGTCGGACCAGGCGCTCTGCGGCGCCGCGCTGCACATGCTCAAGGCGCAGTTCTTCCGGAACAGCATTCCGCGGTATCTGGAGAAGCTCGATACGACGGAAGGAGATTCCGCGATTGCGAACAAGACCGGCGCTCTCGATCACGTCCGCAACGATGTCGGTGCGGTGTACACGAAGCACGGGACCATCATCATCTCCGAGTTCACGCACGACAACGCCGATACGAGCTGGACTCCGGATAACGAAGCGGAAGTGCTGATGGCGAAGCTGGCGAAGCAGATTGTCGATGCCTGGGCGCCGTCGCACTGATCAGCTATGCGTCAGCGCATCGATGAGGTCGCGCCAATCGGGCCAGGTGCGGACGAGGTCCTCTCGCTGCCCCGACTCGTAGTCTTCGTATTCGAAGCCGGGGCTGACGGTGCATCCGAGCAAAGCAAGTTTCCCACCGGGAATGAGACGGGAGCCCTGCCAAACGCCCCCCGGTACGACCACCTGCGGCCATTCGCCACCGGCTATATCGGTGCCGAGAACGATCTGGCGGCCGCCGCCATCCGGGTATAGCTGCAGCATCTCAACCGGATCGCCGAGGTAGAAGTGGAAGACTTCATCGGACTGCAGCCGATGCATTTCGGAAAAGGTGTTCGGCTCAAGCAGGTAATAGATGGCCGTTCCCGCCGCCCGCGGACCCGCATAGCGCGCCGGCAAAGCGGATTGCGGCAGGGCGTCATCCGCTTTCCAGGTTTGCCGAAACCAGCCGCCCTCACGCGGGTGCGGCTCGAGATGCAGAAGGGTTTTCAGTTCCTGGGCGCTGATGCGCGTCTGCATAGAGGAATCGTAACGCGTGGAAGGTTTGGTTGCGCCGGGAACTCTGCGCGCGCTGACGTTGTCTATTGCTCATGCACAGCGGCAGCGAACCGGCTCCGCGTGCGGGCTGCTCGCGCCCACGCAATGCCTCGCTCTCCTCGCAGTCGCCAATCCGGTTGTGCCGGACCGCAACGCTGCCATTTCCCGCTGAGGAGAGAGCCCATGTTTGAAGACAGCCTGGTTGAATCCTGCGGGCGCATTCGCACGCGCAGTCATCGTTATGTCGCCGGATCGCTGTTGCTGCAGGCCGCGATTATTACGACGCTGGTTGTGATCCCGTATCTTTACCCGGCGGCTCTGCCGGCGCGGTTCCTCACCGTGCCGCTGATTGCGCCGCCTCCGTCGCCGGTGCCCGTCATGGTGGCACAAGGTACATCGAATACCGT
>DASSKX010000455.1:0-3528 GCA_035689925.1 Acidobacteriaceae bacterium | reverse complement strand
ACCGTAAGTGGCCTTTGCGCCGTGCTTACGGAAATAATGGCGGTCGAGCAAAGCCTGGGAAACGCCCCGGGAACCGGGATTGAGGGTCGCGGTGTAGAAGGCCATACGCGCTACCGCTTCCAGTACTACCGCATGATACGCCGCCTGCATCGCATCGCGGCCCCACGTAAACGGCGCGTGCCCGGCGACCAGAACGCCAGGAACCGCCATGGGATCGAGCGTGCGGAAGCGCTCCACAATTTTCTTTCCCGTGTTCAGGACGTACTCGCCGCCAATCTCTTCCGCGGTGAGTTCCTCGGTTACGGGAACCGGTCCGTAGAAGTAGTCCGCATGCGTGGTGCCGTAGGCGGGAATCTCACGCCCGGCCTGCGCCCAGCCCGTTGCGTATTCAGAATGCGTGTGAACGACCCCGCCGATCTGCGGAAAGGCGCGATAGAGTTCGAGATGCGTCGCCAGATCGGAGGAGGGCTTCAGTTTGCTGTCGATGATCTTGCCGTCGAGGTCGCTGATGACCATGTCTTCGGCGGACATCGTCTCGTATGGCACACCGCTGGGCTTAATGGCGACCCGGCCGCGTTCGCGGTCGATGCCGCTGGCATTCCCGAAGGTGTAGAGGACCAGCCCTCGATGAACGAGTTCAAGATTGGCCGCTAATACCTGCGATTTGAGTGATTCAAGCATCTTTGGCAACACAGTGCGCGCAGTCAAAATTGAGCCGCGCCCATTCTACTAAAACGATGTACTGGGTGTCGGCGGAAAACGTTTTCCGGCCCACCTGACCCTAATGGCTTCCGGCTTAAGAGTCAAGATGGAAAACGCACTTCGCAGCCCCGCGCGCAGCATCCATTACCGCGACGCCGTCGTCGCCCTGCCGAAGTCTGCGACCCCAACCTGCAGGCTCGTCTTCTTCTCCGTGCCATTGCGGACGGGCCAGGCGCCGTACACGCGATTCCCCCAGGCGGCGAGTCCGAGATAATCGCCCAGGAAAACGCCCTCCGGGTCAAATGACGCCGTCGTCCAGGCGTAATTCGAAAAGGTCTTTCCGCCGTCTGTAGAACGCGCGAGGACGACGACCTGCGTCTTATTCTGCGCATCCTGGCGGCGATCGTAGAAGACCACATTCACGGCGCCGGAAACCGGATCGACAGCGAGCCACTGGAAGAAGTGGTCGGCTCCGTCGTGCACGGGATCGCTGTTCACCTTCACCGGAGCGCTCCAGTGGCGGCCATGATCCGTAGATGCGCTGATGAAAATGTCGATCTCGCCGTTGCGGTAGTCGCTCCAGCTGATGTACAGCGGACCGCCTTTGCTACCGCCGCGGGGATCGATGGCGATCTGCGGGAAACCGTTGGCGCGGTCCATGCCCTGCACCGCGAACATAATGGGCGCCGTCTCGATAACATCGCGCGCGCGGGAGAAGCTCTTGCCGCCATCGCGGGACTGGGTCAGCTCGATGTGGTTACGCTCTGCCCAGACCGCGTAGATCGTCCCGTCCGGGCCCACGACGCCATCGAAGCCCTCCAGCGCTCCATTGTCGTCGCGAGGCAGTCCGCGGTCACGGGCAATCTCGATCGGCTGCGACCAGGTAACGCCGTCGTCCGTCGATCGCGAGAAGAGCATCTGCGAATCGGCCAGGGTCCAGCGCGTCCAGCCGACGTAGAGATTGCCGGCGTAGCGGCTCGTCTTTGAGGTGTCCGCGACGAAGTAGGGCTTGTCCTCGAAGGGAATGCCGGGTTGCGTCGACTGTGCCACAACGGCGCGTAATTGCGACTCCCAGGTCTTGCCACCGTCGAGCGAGCGCTTGAGGAAGATGCCGTTGCGCGTGGCGCCGTGTGCCCAGTAATTAAATGTCCCCAGCTTGTCGAACGCGATGCAGCCGAGAATCGCGTGCCCCTGATTGTCGAAGACGACTGAAACGTCACCCGACATGCGGTAATCGGCAGGCGCCACGCCGGTGGCCAGTGTCCAGGTATGGCCGGCGTCGTTGGAGTACGACGCGTGCGCGGTGTACTGAAAAACCGCGACCACCTGCTGCGGATTCAGCGGATTGACGGCGACGCTGGGCTCAGTCCAGGTGCCTGGCTCGGCGGAGACGGTGGTGACCTGCGCGCCGGGTGGTGGCGGGAGTTGCTGGGCTTGAGCGGGAACCGAAAGGATCGCTGCGAAGAGGGGTACGGCAAACGAACAGCCGAGTCGGGCCATGCGATTCATTATCACTGCTGCTGCGGCTCGGACGGTTCTACTGTGCGACCGTGAGCTGGATCGACATGGTCGGATCCACCGGATACCCGGCGGGCGGGTTCTGCGCGATGACGGTTCCGGAAACCGGCGGCGGCGTGCCGGCAGGATTCGCGCCGGGCTGCGCAGGAGGAGCGGGGTTCGCGCCAGGCTGCGCAGGCGCGGCGGGCGCCTGGATGATCGCCGGAGCGACCAGCAGGCCCGCACGGGTGAGCGAACTGGCTGCCGCCGTGTAGGGCTGGCCGACCACATCCGGCATAACGAACTGCGGCGGAGCAGGGGGCGTCTGGGCTCCGGCGACGAGCAGATTGACGACCGGGCTGGCGACGGCGGTCGCGTTCGCCGCGGGGCTCTGAGCGATAACGGGTCCCGGCTCGGCTCCGGACTGGGGCAGCGTGGCGACGGTGCCGATCTGGAGGCCTGCTCGGCGAATTTCGATGGTGGCGACGCGCTGTTCCTTGCCCGTGACGTTGGGAATCGCCAGCTTCTGCGGGCCGAGGCTTTCGGTGAGCCACACGCGCCATCCGCTGCGCACGATCGTGCCCGGCACTGGTGACTGGTTGGCGATGCGTCCTGCGGGAACATCGGCCGAGTAGAGGTGATTTTCCACGTGCAGCGTCAGTCCGGCCCTGGCCGCGCGCTGCCCGGCATCGGTGAGGGTGAGGCCGTGAAAATCCGGGACAGCGACTTCTGCTCCGTGAATGGCGAAATGCATGGTGACGATGGCCGAGGTCATTGCGACCACCGTCAGCAGCAGGATCACCAGCAGGAACCGGAAGAAGCCAATCATGATTCGTATTCGATGGAGTAGTCGATCTCTGCGGCCTTCTCGAGCATCTTCGAGACGGAGCAGTACTTATTCTTCGAGAGCGAAACGGCGTCTTCCGCGGCCTTCTGCGCGACCGGGCCGCGGATCCTGTACGTCAGGTGAATGCGGGTGAAGGTGCGCGGCGGCGCCGGCGCCTGCTCGGCATCGGCGGTGACCACGAGGCCCTCGAGCGGCTCGCGCTTCTTCCGCAGAATGCTGACGACATCGACGGACGTGCAGGCGCAGAGCGCGGTCAGGACAGCTTCCATCGGGCTGGGTCCTGCCGCGTGCTCGGCCGTCGCGTCGAAGCGGATCGTGTGGCCGCTCTGCGAACGGCCGTCGTAGAGGTCGTCCTGTTTCCACTCCACAGACGCGATCATGACTTCCCTCCCGGTGAGGATGCGAGCGATGGCTTCACACCGCGCCACAGTCCGGCGATGCCAAAGGTGTAGGGCGTCCAGCTCACGTCGGCAAATCCGACC
>DASSKX010000454.1:0-3220 GCA_035689925.1 Acidobacteriaceae bacterium | reverse complement strand
GTGGCGATACGGCCGGGATATTGCGCGCAGGCCGGCAGCACCAGCGCTGCGCTGAGACCCAGGAAAATTCCGATGCGAACCCGTGACATAATCCTCGCTGCTTCGACTCAGGGAATAGGGTGTAGGGGATAGGGTATAGGTGTAGGGTGTAGTGCGCCTATTCGCTCAGTCCTGCACCCGAACACCCTACACCAACAAAGGAAAAACCATGGAAATCAACGAGAAAGTTGCCGATTTTGCTCTCCAGGACGATTCGGAACGGACGGTTCACCTGAAGGATTTTGCCGGCAAGCCGGTCGTTCTCTTCTTCTATCCCAAGGCCGATACGCCTGGATGCACGATTGAAGCCTGCGGTTTTCGGGACCAGTTCAAAAAGATCCAGGCGACGGGCGCCGTGGTGCTCGGCATCTCGCGCGACACGCCGCAGGCGCAAAAGAAATTCCGGGAAAAGTATGACCTTCCGTATCCCCTCCTTGCTGATGTAGACGAAAAGGTTTGCAAAGCGTTTGGCGTACTGAAAGAGAAGAATATGTACGGCAAGAAGGTGATGGGGATCGAGCGGACGACCTTTCTGATCGGGCCGGACCAGCGGCTGCTGAAGGTGTTCCCGAAGGTGAAGCCGGAGGGCCATGCCGAAGAGGTGCTGGAGACGGTGAAGGGGCTCAAGTAGTGGCGGTCGTCAGCATCGAGGACCGGAACCGGCACACAGCGAATCAACTGCTCAACGCTGCGATGAACTACGCTCGGCTGATCCTGCGCAAGTACGGGGAGATCGCGCCTTTCGGGTTTTCGATGAGCCGGGAAGGCGAGATCGCGCGGGAGACGCTGGACCTGCCGCGGCTGCCGGGCGATCCGGGGCGGCTCTGGAAGCTGCTGGCGGACCACATCGCGGAGAAGGTTCGCCGGGGGCACCTGAAGGCGGTGCTGATGGGGGCGAATGTCAACCTGACTCAGCCTTCGGCTGAGGGGTACATGGATGCGTTTCTGCTGGAGATCGAGGAGGAGAGCGGATACGCCATCGAGGTGACGATTCCCTACAAGATCATTGGCGGGCAGCTTTGGGGTGTGATGCCGCGGCGGATCGCGCTGGGGCAGATGGTTGCGGAGGAAAGCAGCTGCCGCTTCTTCGGCGGCGGGCCTGGCAGGAAATCGTAATGGTGGCTGCACCGGCGGCGGTGCATAATGAGTGTCGGATATGCCCACGAAACGCAAGTCCAAAGGTGCGTACATGATCTCGGCGGTGGCCGAGATGTATGACATTCATCCGCAGACGCTCCGGCTGTACGAGCGCGAGGGGCTGCTGAAGCCGTCGCGCACGGAGGGCAACACGCGGCTGTACACGGATGAAGACCTGGAGCGGCTGGAGTTCATCCTGAACCTGGCGCGGGACCTGGGGGTGAACATCGCCGGGATCGCGATCATCCTGCAGATGCGGGAGCGGATGGAGGCGATGAACAAGCAGATGCAGGACTTCGTGGAGTACGTGCGGTCGGAGATGCTGTCGCGGATGCAGCACATGGGCCAGGCGCCGAGTTCGGCGATGGTGCCGCTGCGGCGGCCTGTCATTGTGGCGGGGACGAAGGGCCGACGCGACGGGCAGAACTCGGGCTCCGAAACGAAGTAGCGGCGACCGGACGAGCGCCTGACGGCGGGTGTTTCGGGTGCGCGACACTGCCTCTTTCGATATCTCCCGACCTGTTGACATGCTGGGGTATACTCCGTGTGCCTGGCATGCTGGATTGCGCTGTGTCGCCGGCCGCTGGTTCGGGGGCCTCCCATGGATTTGTTTGCTCTTCGTTTTCTTTTTGTCCTGGTTTTTGCAATTGCCTGCTGGTTCTTCCGCCCATTCGGTCTCAACCCCTGGGTCGCCTCGGTTGCCGGAGCGCTCGGGGCGGCGCTGATGATCTTCTTCGAGGTGCGGGTTCGCGCGCTGACGCTGAGGCGATTGTTCGGCGCCGTGATCGGCAGCCTGCTGGGGATCAGCGGAGCGTTTCTGTTTTCGCTGGTGCTGCGCAACAGCCTGCCGGCGGGGCATGAGCGGGATCTCCTGCAGCTGACGGTGCTGCTGCTGATGACGTACATCGGGCTGGTCGTCGGGGCGAGCAAGGGCGATCTGCTGAATCTGGCGGCGCTGGGTGGGCTCTTCACCGGAGAGCGTGGCGCGCGGCGGAATACGAAGGTCGTCGACACCAGCGCCATCATCGATGGACGCATCGCTGATATTGCGGAGACAGGATTCCTTGAAGGCACGCTGATCGTGCCGGAGTTTGTGCTGCGCGAACTACAGATGGTGGCGGACTCGTCGGATTCCTCGAAGCGGCAGCGCGGGCGGCGCGGACTGGATGTGCTGCAGGCGATGCGGAACAATGCGCAGATCACGGTTCAGATTGCGGAGGAGGATTATCCGCAGATTCGCGAAGTGGATCTGAAGCTGATCGAGCTGGCGCGGCATCTTGAGGCGAAGATCGTCACGAACGACTTCAACCTGAATAAGGTGGCGCAGGTGCGCGGCGTTCCGGTGCTGAACATCAACGATCTGGCGAACTCGCTGCGCCCGGTCGTGCTGCCGGGCGAGAAGATGCGAGTGGTGGTGATGAAGGAAGGCAAGGAGTACGACCAGGGCGTCGGGTATCTGGACGACGGGACGATGGTGGTTGTCGATCATGCGCGGCGGCTGATCGGGCGCTCGGTGGAGATTGCGGTCACGTCGGTGCTGCAGACGGCCTCGGGCAAGATGATCTTCGGGAAGCTGGATGAGACGCCGCGTCCGGAGCCGGTGCGGACGATGGAAGTTTCCAACAGCTAAAGCACGCGACTGCAAAACGCGCGGTTACGCAAGTGTTACATTCGGCAGGGCTGCGATCCGGTAAGGTCGAAGCTGGAGAGACCTGCGCATGTCCGCTGCTGCTGAGATTCCTGCCGCGACCGTTCGCGCCGATTCTGAGGCGCTGGAGCAGACCCGATCCGCAAAGCTCAACATGATATTTGTGGTGACGCTGACCGTGTTTCATCTGGGCGCGGTGGCGGCGCTGTTCTTCTTCAGCTGGAGCGCGTTGGCGGTCTTCGCTGTGACCTGGGTGCTGGGGCAAAACGTCGGCATTGCGATGTGCTACCACCGGCTGCTCACGCATCGCGGCTACGTCACGCCGAAATGGGTGGAGTACGCGATGGCGATGTGCGCCACGTTGTCGCTGCAGGGCAGTCCGATTTACTGGGTCGC
>DASSKX010000453.1:0-4968 GCA_035689925.1 Acidobacteriaceae bacterium | reverse complement strand
GCGGCCGTCGATCCGATGGTGGGCGACTGGAAGCTCAACTCCGAAAAGAGCAGGCTGTTTGACGAAATGAAGGTGACGAGCGTCGCCGCGAATCAATATGCATTCGACTTCGGCGCTGGACGCCCGGAGACGATTGTTGTGGACGGGACCGACCAGCCGGGAATGGCCGGCACGACGCTGGCTGTCACCGCCGTGAGCCCGGGTCAATGGACAGTGGTGCGCAAAAGAGACGGGCGCGTCGCCCTGAAGGCTATCTGGACCCTCGAGAAAGACGGCACCCTGCAGGACGATTACACCCAATTTGACGATAGCGGGAAGACGATCCATGTCGTCTACCGATACGAGCGCCAGGGAGGGGGAACAGGATTTGCCGCAGACTGGGTGAGCACGAGGCAGGAGATGAAGACGCCTTACGAGTTGCAGGTACGACCCTATGCGGGCGACGGGCTTTCGATTGTCTCTTCTCTGCAGGGAGTCACGAAGAGCGTCAAGTTCGACGGCAAGGATTACCCGAACCCAGGCTCACGGCGCAACGTTGTCTCGTCTGCGAAGCGGTTGAACGAAAGGGCCATCGAGCTGACGGAGAAGATCAACGGGACTGTTGTGGATACGCAGGAGATCAGCGTATCCGAGGACGGCAAGACCCTGACAACGACCGTGCACATGCCGCGACGGAACGAACCGGATGTGCTGGTCTTCGAGAAGGAGTGAAGCGATCCGGCAAAGATAAGGATCCACGGGGTCCACCCGATCGTCGATCTCGCGCCTTAGCTTCTTCAGGGTAATCAGCAAAAGTGCCAACTTGTAATGGTCCGAGGTACCACAGTTAAGCAGGTTTGTTACTTGCAATGTGGCGAAATGTCGGCCATGATCTCTGCCACATTTGAATCGCTGCAGGGCTCGCTGATGCGTTTCGGGGCTGCGGGCCTGTGGCACATAGCGGCCCTTGAGGTTCCAGGCGGAGGGGGCGCGTACAGGAGTGTCCCCAATGGCCGAACCAAACGCGGTGAAGACGGACCGATTTTTACTGGAGACAGTGCGGCTGGCTGTCGCCCTCGATTGCGTTACAGTATGCGATCTGCCGGATAACGTCGCTGCAGTCTTGCGCCAGGGCTACTCGAGGTTTGGGGAGTTGCTGCTGCGACGGGCTTCCCTGCCCATGACTCCGGAAGAGGACATGCTCGTCGGCTGGGTACTGGACGTGATCGTGGCGCGGCTGCGGTTTCTGCAGGGCCTTCACCACGGAAACGTCCTGAACTGAGATTCCGCGGCCGCTTTCCAGCCACGGCAGGCGCGCGCTGTTCATCCTGGAGAAATCGTCTCTTCGCCGCGGCGGTGGAGTGTGCTGGCGGGCGCTAGAACAGGGTCAACGGCACGAATCAGAAGCCATCCCCCTGTGGAGACCTCTGCCAGCAGCATGGGTATCCAGGCAGCAATGCTCATGGCCGGAAACTGCGGCCGAATCAGATGAGCCGCGCACGCTCCGAAGGCGATGAGCGATGCAACCAGCCCCAGCCAACTCAGGAAGCGGGGAATCGATGCTGACTGCACGAACAGGAAGAAGAAGAGTGTCGATCCGATGGTGAAAATCAGGGCGCCGAAGTTCGTCGCTTTATTCCATGCGACAAATTGCAGGATCGCGGTGCCAGGATGCGATGCGGCGAGACCGGCCCATACAACCCTGAATCCAGCCATGGTTCCCAGGATTCCCGTGGCCGCTTCGACGAGGCGGCAGGCCAGCGCGACTCTCGCCGTGTTGGGCTGAAACATTCTGAGCGTGAAATAAAGGCCAAGCGCCAGCGGCACGGTGAGCAACGAGCCGGTCAGGATCAGCGACCTGCCTAAAGGCGCACGGGGAAACTGCATGCCGGTCAGATCGACCACCAGAACGAGCAGGTACATCAAGCCTGCCAATCTGGCCCACATACGTCTCGACTCCTGAACGCGATCGGAGAGCATCCGTTGCCTCGGCGCTGATCAGTAGGACGATACGATTCCTGGGCTGCTGCGGTTCCCGAGCAAACACGCAAGGAACGATTTCCCGGCTACTGATTCGGCGCGTCGGATTCGCAGGTGGCCTGATTGGGCTCGGTGACGAGGCTCTCGACGGGGATGGTCCAGGTTTGCAGACCGACCTGGCGGATGGAGGAGATGACCCGCTGCTGGGTGCCGATACCGCCGAAGGGCGGATTGACGAGGTGGATGGTGTGCAGGCCGTCGCCGGACTGCTGGAAGTGCACGACAAACTGGAGGCTCAGGGTGAGCTGCGGTTGTTTGCCCTGGAGGGCGAACGCAGAGACCGTACCCGCCGTGTGCAGAGGGCTCGAGTAGTCGACCACGTACAACATCTGCTGGCCGCCGAAGGATTTCGGATCGGCGATATAGCCCATCTCGAGATCGGTGGCGCGGCGGTGGCCGAGCGAGAGCCAGTCCTCCTTGGAGGTGGCGAGGCACTGAGCCGCGTCAAACAAGACCTTCGGCGCCGGCTCCTGGGCGGTCACCGTGGTGGCAAACAACGTTAATCCGAGCAAAGCTAATGGAGCCAGAAACCGCACTGGCAATCCTCCCAATCCAAATTGTCCCTCCAGGGGTTTCGACGTAGGAGGGTCACAAATGGGGGAGGTGTTGCCTCGAATCCGGGCGGTGCGCGCTGAAAACTACTGATTGTCGGCGCGGGCGTCGGAGACGCAGGAGGCGGCAGGCTGCTTGCCGAGGTCCGTCAGCGGGATCCTGTAGGTGGAGAAGCCTATGTCGTAGATGGCGCGGGCGATACGGTTGCGGGTCCCGATGCCGCCAAAGGGAATATTGAGCAGCTCAATACGCCGCGAGCCGTCTTCCGGCTGCCGCCACTGCACCTTGTATTGGTAACGGAGCACCCGATGCGGGTCTCTGCCTTCGTTAATGAAGGTGACCACGGTTCCCGCGGTATGCATGGTGTTGTCGTATTGCACGACGTCGACAACTTCGTGGCCGGCATAGGCCTTGTTGTTGACGACGAAGCCCAGTTCCAGCTGATCGAGCTTGCGGCTGGAAAGGTCGAGCAGGTCCAGCTTGGACATGGTCATGCACTGGGCGGCGTCGATGAGCAGCGGGGGCGTCCCATCGTCGTCTTTGGCTTTGGCGCTCGCGGGTAAAACGAAGAAAGAAAGCAGAAGAAGAGCTACAAGTGTTCGCACGCAGGGTCCTCCGGCCACGCGCCCCCGGGATGTTCAACCGCAAGGGAGCCTGAGCGCACAGGGGTACTGCGAGCGGATCGCGTCTCAGGGGTGGATGGGCGCAGCATACACCCGGTTCGTAGCTGCGGGTCAATGAAAAAAAGTAAGAGACGGGGAGATGGCAAAAAGGTAACCGCGGTGGGTGACGTTCGGGCAAAAGCAAAGGGCCCGCGGAGGGTCCGCGAGCCCGAATTCATCGCTTGGTTGAGTGGGTTAGAGGGTCAGATGGAGTTCAGGCGGAACGGCGGGTCCGTTCCTCGTCCTTAAACCTGTCGATCTTCTCGTTTGCGCGGTCTTTTGCGTCATCGAGGTTGCGGGAGATATTCTCGCGGGTAGTGTTGGCCTGCTCTCGCGCTTCGTGCTCGCGGGTCTTAGCAGATTCATGGGCGGCGTCCTTGACGTTGCCCCAGGTTTGCTGGGCCGCGCCTTTCGCCTGATCGGCGAGACCGGAATTCGCCATCCGGTCATTGCCGGTGACTTCCCCGGCGCCCTGTTTCACCTTGCCGGCGACCTCTTTTGCCTTACCCTTCATCTGGTCTGCGTTCATGAGGTTCTCTCCTTCCTGTCGGTTAACGACAGAAACCTGGGTCACACCACGGGTCGGCGGCCGCTAATGAGCTGGATCACGAGGACCACGAGTGCCAGTACCAGCAGAATGTGGATGTACCAGGCAACGACGTGGAAACCAATCAAACCGATGAGCCACGCGATCAACAGGATCACAAACAGTGTCCAAAGCATCGGGCAGTTTCTCCTTTCACAGTGAGGTTCCGCCGAGGCGGAATTCCAATCACCCCTGTTGAGGTGCGCACTGCCCCGATTTGGGTTGCCGTTGCACCTTCGCATAGCTGATTCCCGCACCTAATTGGGTTACAAATGAAGGCGAGGCAAAACGTTGCGCATAGCGATTCAGGGCGAACCGGGCAGCTTTAGTCACGAAGCGGCGATGAAAGCAGCAGGCGCGGAAGCAACCATTCTGCCCCGCGCACTGTCGGCAGAGGTCTTCGCGGCGGTGATGGAGGGCAGCGCCGACGCGGCAGTGATCCCGATTGAGAACTCACTGGCGGGCTCGGTGGTCGAGCATTACGATCTGCTGCTGGCCAACGACGTCGCGATCGAGAGCGAGTGGCTGCTGCGCATCCGGCATAACCTGATTGGCGTGCCAGGCGCGAAGATGGAGCGCCTGCGCCAGGCGTATTCGCACCCGGTGGCGCTGGCGCAGTGCCGGCACTTCTTCGAGAAGAACCCGACGATCGAGGCGGCTCCGTTCTACGATACGGCGGGCAGCGTGAAGCAGATGATGGAGCTGCGCGATGCCGGGATCGCGGCGATTGCCAGCGCGCAGGCGGCGAGCCACTACGGCGGCGAGATACTCGCCGTGGGACTCGAAGACAATCCTGAGAACTACACGCGCTTCTTTCTCATCCGCCGCCGCGACCGGCTCCAGCCGGCGGTCGACGCCGACAAGGTGAGCCTTGCGTTCAACGTTGAGAACCGGCCGGGGAGCCTGGTGGAGGCACTGCAGGTGTTTGCCGGGCTGGGCACGAATATGACGCGGCTGGAGTCGCGTCCGGTGCCCGGGCGTCCGTGGGAGTACGTCTTCTACGCGGATTATCAGCTGTCGGATACGCGGCTGGCCGACTGGGCGCTGGAGATGCTGCCGCGCCACTGCTCGATGGTGCGGGAACTGGGGCGGTACCGGGCGGCGGCGCAGGGGTAGCAGCATTGCCCCGCTGTTCAGGACAGCGGGATT
>DASSKX010000452.1:0-4043 GCA_035689925.1 Acidobacteriaceae bacterium | reverse complement strand
GGGTGTCTCCGTGAAGGGCGTGGTTGGCGATATAGGAGACGAGAAAGAGCGAGCTGAAGACGAGCGCCGTGAGCATGCTGTTGCGATGGGCGGTGATCCGCCGGTGGCGGATGAAGTAAAAGCCGACGCAGAGGGCGATGGCGCTGAGTCCGTTGAGCAGCGCGTTCAGGTTGGGGAGGAAGGTGTAGTGCTGGGCGGCGGCGTCCGATGCGGGATGCACGTAGATGAGCCAGAAGAGGAAGAGCGTCGCAAGCAGGCTGATGCCGACGATGACCGCGACCGGCAGCGAGAGCGACTGCTTCGGTTTCGGACTGCTGGTTGCGGTGGGCATCGGGTCCCTCCTGCCTAGCGGGCGTTCAGCATGAGCGCTGTGAGCAGCAGGGGCAGGTAGATGACGCTGACCTTAAGCAGGTCACGGGCATACATGCGGGATTCCTTGTCGCTGCGGGCGCGGACGATGCGGGCGAAGCGAATGGTGTAGGCGAGGTACGCGGCGCCGAGGACGAGAGCGGCGATGAGGTAGAGCTTGCCGTCCATGTGCAGCCAGAAGGGAAGCAGGCTGGCGGGGATCATGAGGACGGCGTAGATGAGGGCTTCGAGGGCGGTGGACCAGCCGTCGGGCTGGACGACGGGCAGCATGCGGATGCCGGCTTTGGCGTAGTCGTGGCGATAGAGCCAGGAAATGGACATGAAGTGCGGGAACTGCCAGACGAAGAGGATGGCGAAGAGGGCGACTCCCTGCCATTCGATGACGCCGCGGGCAGCGGTCCAGCCGAGGAGCGGGGGCAGGGCTCCGGGGAAGGCTCCGATGAAGGTGGCCAGCGGGGTGACGCGCTTGAGCGGGGTGTAGATCCCGACGTAGAGGAAAGCGGTGAGCAGGGTGAGGCCGCCGGTGATCAGATTGGTTTCGAGCGTGAGCCAGAGGGTGCCGAAGACGATGGCGAGGAGTCCGACGGCAATGCCGTGCGCGAGGCCGATGCGTCCGGCGGCCATGGGGCGTCCGGCGGTGCGCTTCATCTTCGCGTCGAGGCGGCGTTCGATGGCCTGATTCAGGGCGGCGGATCCGGCGGAGACGGCGGTGATGCCGATGAGGGTCTCGAGGAGTCCGGCCTGCATGCTGCTGATGCCTGAGCGCATGGAACCCAGGTAGAAGCCGGCCCAGCCAGTCAGCGTCACCATGAGGGTGACGCGCATCTTGAAAAGTTCCCGGTAGTCCATGAGGAGGGAGGCGGTCTCTCCGGCACGGGCGTGCTGGGCGGCAGGGTGATCGATCGGGACGACGATGGGTTCCGCGATGGGCTGCAGGATGGGTTCGATGCGAGACGCGGCGGAATTTACAGGCATGAGGCTCCAGAGGAGTCAGGGCTCAGGGTTTGGTTGATTCGGTGCGGGGCAAAGCTGGGAATGACCCACTGTTCATGATACCTGCTGGATTGGGCGGTGACGAGGCGCACGGGGTGGGGAGACAAATTCCCGGGCGACGACTCAGGGAGTGATTCAGGGAAGGATGATGGTCGACCGCGGCTGCTCGGCCGGTTTCTGCGGGGGCAGGGGCGGCGCTTGCTCCGCGGGAACGGGGTGGGGCTCTGCAATGACCTGCTCCTCGTAAACGGCGTACTCCTTGAGGATGACGGCGATCAGGACGGCGGTCGGAACGGCGACCATGGCTCCGATGATGCCCGCGAGGCCGGAACCGATGAGCAGGGCAATCAGGATGGTCAGGCCGGCGAGATCGACCTGGGTCTTCATGATGCGCGGGGTGAGGTAGCTGTTTTCTACCTGGAGGTAAATGGCGAAGAATATAGCAACCCCGACGACGTGGGTCCAGGAATCGAGGGCGGCGATGAGCAGGGCCAGAGTCATGGACACCATGGCGCCGGCGACAGGGACGATGTTGAAGAGCCCCATGATGACGCCGAGGGCGTAGGCATAGCGCACGTGGAGGAGGGCAAAGACGATGGTGCTGGAGACGCCGAGGATCATCATCAGGGTGCCCTGACCGAGCAGCCAGCGTCCCATGCGGACCGAGGCGCGGGAGAGGGTCTGGTCGAGGCGCAGGCGGCGCTCGACGGGGAAGAGGGAGAGGAACCAGGCGTAGGCCTCGTCGCCCTCGATGATGAAGTAGATGGTCAGCACGATGCCGGTAATGACGCGCAGCAGCGCTCCGGCCCAGTCGCTGGCGAACTTGACGAGATACGTGGCGGAGTTGCCGACGTAATCCTGGATCTTCTCCTGAACGACTTCGAAGTCGATGTCGCGGATGACGGGGATCTGCTCAAGGCGATTGAAGAAGCCGGGGGCGCGCTGAGGAAGCTCGTGGATGAACTCGCGCAGGTCGTGGAAGGCGGGGGCGAGGGCCACGAATGCGAAGACGGTCAGCGCGCCGACGGTGATGATCAGCATGAGGAGCACGGCCATGCCGCGGCCGGGATGCCACTTGCCGATGCGCAGCCGCATGATGGCCCCGACCAAGGGCATGAGGACCACGGCAAAGAGTGCGCTTACGTAGATGACGATGAGGACGTCGCGGAGAAGCCAGGCAAGGTACAGGCTGATGGCGACGCCAAAGGTGTAGAGGACAATGCCGCGCGCGCTGAGAGGCTTCATTGGAAGTCTCCGGGCTGGTCTTCGGGCTTGGCTGCGGGCGTCAGCGGTTCCGGCTGTGTTGCGGGGAAGAGGGCGGCGACGATGGTGTCGGCGACCTCTTCCGGCGAACGGCCGCCGGTCGGAATGGTGAGATGGGCTTCGCGGTAGAGGGGCAGGCGCGACTGCCAGCGCGCAGCGAGACGTCCGCGATCGCGCAGGACGGGGCGGACGGGGGCGTTGTCCTGGGAGGCGCAGCGGCTGATGAGGGTTTCAAAGGGGGCATCGAGGAAGATCACGCGGCGGCCGGGAAGGGAGCGGAGCATTCCGCGGGTGGCCGGGTTCTCCAGGGCTCCGCCGCCGAGGGCGAGGACGACATCGGGGGCGGATGCGAGTTCGCGGACGGTGTCGGACTCGAGGGCGCGAAAGGCGGCTTCTCCATCCTGAGCAAAGATTTCGGCGATGGTGCGGCCGGTGCGTTCTTCGATGACGCGGTCGGAGTCAAGGAAGCGCCAGCCGAGACGGGCGGCGAGGAGGGCGCCGGTCGTGGACTTGCCCGCACCCATGAAGCCGGTGAGGATGATGCCGGAGATGGATGGAGACGGCCCTTGCGCGCGCATTCGTGTTGATTATAGGGAGCGCAGTAACCGGCCAGCCGCTTATTTTCGCCCTGGCTGGGCGGAAGGATTGCGGCGGATCGCCTGCTGAATGTTGTCCCACACGGCAGGGCTGGGATCATGCATCGGCAGCAGCAACTTGGCCTGGGATGCGATGTACTCCAGATCACGAACCAGAGCGGCGCAGTTGTCGCAGGTCCTGAGATGCTCCTGCGCGTTCAGGTCGGCATGCGCCTCAAAGAGCTCCGGCAGACTTTCCTGAAATTCGGCACAGGTCATCGTTTTTTCCATCACGCGCACGCTCACGCGATCTGCTCCTTCCGTTGCCCGGTATGCAGCAGGTCCCGCAGCTTCATGCGCGCTTTGTGCAGCTGCGATTTGCTGTTCCCGATGGAACAGTCCAGCATTTCTGCTATTTCATTATGCTCGTAGCCTTCCACGTCGTGCAGAACAAAAACGAGGCGGTAGCCAGGGGGAAGGTTCTCGATGGCGCGCTCCAGAGTGACACGATCGATGGAGCCGGAGAGGGTGAGGTCGCGGGCGCCGATGTCCTTGCGCGGACCGTCGTCCTGCGAGGGCTCCAGGGTCTCCTCGAGGGAAACCTGGGGGAGGCCTTTGCGGCGCAGGTGCATCAGCACGACGTTGACGGCAAGCCGATGCAGCCAGGTGGAGAAGGCCGAGTCGCCGCGGAAAGTCCCGATTTTGCGATAGAGCTGGAGGAAGGCCTCCTGGGTGAGGTCTTCGGCCTCGGCCACATTGCCGAGCATGCGCAGGCACAGCGAGTAGACACGCCGCTTGTGCATGGCATAGAGCGTTTCGAAGGCCCTGGCGTCGCCATTGCGC